>NZ_BPRB01000059.1 GCF_022179685.1 Methylobacterium trifolii | reverse complement strand
GGGCCACCCTCCCCCGCAGGGGGGGGAGGGAAGGCCCGCGTCCTCCGGCAGAAACTCGCCGGATTCCGGCATATCCGTTTGCCCGTCCCGCCCGCTCATGCCGCCACCTCCGGAGGCACGGGCGCATGCAGGGCCACGTAGGTCAGCCGCGCGGGGGAATACCCCGTCGCCCGGTGCAGGTCGTCGAAGGCATGCGCCCGGGCGATGCAGGCGCCGGCCTCCCGCACGCGGGGGTCGTCGGCCGGCTGCTCGAAGGCGCGGCCGTTGCGCAGCCAGCGAATGGGCTCAGGGTCATCGCGAAAAGCCCGGATCATCGCGATGGTGGGGTGGGCGGGACCGCCATGGGCGTGGATGCGATGGCCGGCCGCGTCGTCGTCGAAGAGCAGGCGGGTGAGGCCCAGCGCCCGCGCCTCCAGCACGCGCCGCCCCTGCGCCACGTGGTCGTCGAAGAAGGCCACGGTCGCTCCCGGATCGAGGCCGGACCAGTCGGCCGCCGACCAGTCGGTGGTCGCGTAGCGGGCAGCCGGGTCGCGGTAGTGCAGGCCGGAGAGGTCGGGGTCGTGGCAGAAGATCGCGGCGTCCGGGCAGGCCTGCCGGATCACCCAGGTGGTGAGCCCGCGAAACACCCCGGATTCGATGACGCAGCGGGGTTGGAGCGCCCGCATCGCCACGTAGAGCTGGAGCGCGCCGTTGAAGCCGCTGCCGCCCCGGCGCTGGCGCACGGGGGTTTTGGGGATCAGGTCCCAGAACCGCCGCACGTCCTCGCGCACGTCACCGGGGCCTGAGATGCCGGAGGCGGCCAGATCCCGGCCCAGGCTGTCGGCCGCGGCCGACAGCAGCGCCTCGACCTCGCGCGCGGAGGTCGGGCGGTGCGACCAGTCGGGGGCGGCCGGGACGAGGTCGTAGCCGAGGCGGTCGAACAGGGGCGACAGCACCCGGCGGCGCAGGCGTTCCAGGGTGCGGGAGGGCCGGGGGGTCATGCGACGCGCCGCGCCTGCGCCGGGCCGAGGCGGACGCGGTGGCCGGGCTCCACGCTCTCCATCCGCCCGGCCTCGTCGGGTCCGAGCCGGTAGGGCTCCGGCCAGCAGGCGGGGTCGGAGAGGTCGCCGCTCACCGCCGCGAAGTCGAGGGGATGGTCGAGGCTGGGGTCGGGCACGGCGGCCAGCAGCGCCCGCGTGTAGGGGTGGGCGGGCGCCCGGAACAGGGCGGCGCGGGGCGCTTCCTCCACGATGCGGCCCCGGCACATCACGCTGATCGCATCGGCCATGTAGTCGATCACCGCGAGGTTGTGGGAGACGATCAGGTAGGACAGGCCGAGCGCCCCTTGCAGGTCCTTGAGCAGGTTGAGGATCTGGGCCTGGACCGACACGTCGAGGGCCGAGACCGGCTCGTCCAGAACCAGGAGCCGCGGCTCCAGGGCGAGCGCCCGGGCGATGCCGATGCGCTGGCGCTGGCCGCCGGAGAAGGCGTGGGGGTAGCGCGAGAGGGCGCCGGCATCCAGGCCCACCATCGCCATCAGTTCGCGCGTCCGCGCCCGGCGGTCCGTGGCGGCGATGCCGTGGATCTCCATCGGCTCGGTGAGGATCTGGCGCACCGTCATGCGCGGATCGAGGGACGCGTAGGGGTCCTGGAACACGAACTGCACCGCGCGGCGATAGGCGAACAGGTCGCCGTCGGCCAGCCCGTGCACGTCGCGCGGGCCGGCGCCGTCGTCGAACAGGATGCGGCCGGAATCGGGCTTGAGCGCCCGCATCACCATCTTCGACACGGTGGTCTTGCCGGAGCCCGATTCGCCCACCAGCCCGAGGGTCGTCCCGGCCGGAATCGCCAGGGACACGTCCGCGACCGCCCGCACGACGCGCGGCCGGTCCCAGAGCCGGCCGGCGCGCAGGGTGAAGCTCTTGCTGATGCCCTCGACCCGCAGGATCGGCCCCGCGGGGGCTGCGGCCGGCGCGCGCGCGGGGATCACGGCGTCGGCCGGGCGGATCGGGGTAAGGCGTTCCCCCGGCGCCATGTCGAAGCGGGGCACGGCGTGGAGCAGGGCGCGCAGGTAGGCGTGGCCGGGCTTGCGCATCACCACGTCGCGGGGGCCCGATTCCACGAGGCGCCCGCGGTAGAGCACCGCCACGTCGTGGGCCATGTTGGCGACGACGCCGAGGTCGTGGGTGATGAGCAGGATCGACATCCCGGTCTCGTCCTGGAGCCGGGCCAGCAGGGCGAGGATCTGCGCCTGCGTCGTCACGTCGAGCGCCGTGGTCGGCTCGTCGGCCACCAGCAGGGCGGGCTTCAGGATCAGCGCCATGGCGATCATCGCGCGCTGGCGCAGCCCCCCGGAGAGCTCGAACGGGTAGGTGCGCAGGGCCCTGTCCGGATCGGGGAAGCCCACCCGCGCCAACGCCTCGCGGGTACGCGCATCCGCCTCCCGCCGGCCGGCGCCGGTATGGACGCGCAGCGCCTCGCCGACCTGGTCGCCGATGCTGTGCAGCGGCGAGAGGCAGGTCATCGGCTCCTGGAAGATCATCGCGACGGATCGCCCGCGCAGGGCCCGCATGGCGCGCCCGTCCGGGGGCAGGGCGGCGATGTCGGTTTGCGCGGCCCCGTCCTCGAACAGGATGCGCCCGCCCGTGATCGCCGCCGTGCGCGGCAAAATCCGCAGGATCGCCTGGGCCGTCACCGACTTGCCCGAGCCCGATTCACCGACCAGCGCCAGCGTCCGCCCCCGCGCCACGTCGAGGGAGAGGCCGTGCAGGGCCGTGAACGTCTCGCCCTGGTTGCGGAACGCCACCGTGAGGTCGCGGATGGACAGGAGCGGGTTCACGAGGCCCTCGCATGCCGGCCGGGGGCCGATACTGGCCCCGCGCCGGCGCCCACGTCCACAGGAGCCGCGCGGAACAGGTGTCGCGGGTCGCAGACCGTCACGGCCGGATGGCCGAACAGGACGGGCAGCCATTCGGCGAGGAAGGCCCACAGCGCCGCGTCGTGGGCGAGGTGGTGGGTCAGGAGGCCGATGGGGCGCATCGGGCTCCGCTCGATCAGCCGGGTCAGGCGGTCGATGAGATGCTCGGGGTCGTCCAGCGATCGGCTGCCGCGCCAGTCGATCGGATCGAGCTGCGCGTCGGCCCGGAAGAGGCCGGGGACGGGCGGGCCGTCCGCCGCCGACAGCCCGGCATAGCCGAGGCCTGGGAGCGCCGCCTCGAGGTCCGGCGCGAGGCGGTTCCAGGGGGGCACGAAGACCGGCAGCAAGGCTTCGGCCGAGAGACGTGCGCGGGCGAGCCGCAGCGCCTCGGTCGCATCCGCGAGCAGGGCCGGCAGCGGCCTGTGAGGACCGAACTCGGCGGGTTTTTCGCCCGGCAGGGCATGATCCGAATGGGCGAGGCCGTGCACGGCGACGCTCACCCCGCGGGCTCGGTGCAGGCGCTCGGTCAGCGACGGCGCGATCCGGGCCGGGATCGCGGCCAGCAGCAGCGGCACGGCGTGGGCCTCGGCCAGCCCCAGGAGGCGGTCCAGGGCCGGGGTCGCGGCGACCGCGTCGTCGTCCCGCCACCACATCGGCACCCGGATGCCGCGGGCGCCGGCCGCGTAGAGGGTCGCGCGCAGGCGGTCCAGGGCCGGACGCCCGCGCGATGCCCGTTCCGGGCGGCGCGCCAAGTCTTCGATGAATGCGACCGTGCGGGCGGCGCCGTCGAGGTCCAGGCCGTGCGGGCCGGGCCTGGGCTCGGCGAGGGCGGCCGTGACGCCGCGCAGGAGGCCCGCCGCGTCGAGGCCGGCCTCCGGCAGCACCTGCGCCAGCCCGCGCTCCGCGAGGCGTTCGGCCCGCAGGCGCTGCTCGGTCTCGCGCCCGGCTTCGAAGGGGACGAGCAATGCGGGCGTGCCCGTGGCCAGCAGGTCCACGGCGGTGTTGTAGCCGCACTGGCTGACGGAGAGGGCCGCGCGCGCCAGCAAGGCCCGGTAGTCGGGCCGCGCGCGGGCCAGCACGCCCGCGCCCAAGCCCCGGCCCATCGCCAGAAGGTCCGATTCGGGGATGCCGTGGCCGGCCAGGATCGTCCAGCCGAGGTCGGGGCGCAGGCGGGCGGCCTCCGCGGCGGCGCGCAGGAGGCCGAGCCCGGCCGCGCTCGATCCGGCCGAGACCAGGATGCCGGCGCGGGAGCCGCCCGCGGTCACGGCCGCCCCCTCGTCGACGTAGCCGGTGTAGCGCAGCTTTTCGCGCAACGGATCGTCCACCGGCCAGGAGGCGGCGAGCGGCACGAGGCCGGGATCGCCGTGGACGAGCACCGCGTCGTAGAGGCGGGCGATCCGCTCGTGCGTCTCCCGCACCCGGCCGGGCTTCTCCGGCGCCACCAGCACGTCGCGGATCGAGGCCAGCAGCAGGAGGCGCGGGCGGCGGGCGGAGGCGGCCTCGGCCAGCGCCAGGAACTCGGCGGCCAGCGCCCGGCGGCCGAAGGGGAACAGCTCGGTCACGACCGCGTCGGGGGCCGTCTCCGCGAGGGCGTCGAGGAGCATCGCCCGCCGCAGGGCCAGGGTCCCGGGCTCCGCCTCGCGGCCCTGCGCGTCGAGGAGGCGCCCGAACTCCGTGCCGCGCACGTGGAGCGGCGGAAGCTGGATGAGGCGCACCCCATCGAGCCGCACCAGGGGCGCCGGCGCACCGCCGGAGACCAGCACGGTCTCGTGGCCGGCGGCCGCCGATGCGCGGGCGAGCGCCGCCGCGCGGGTGAGGTGCCCCGCCCCGAGGAGATGCGTCACCGCGATCAGGACGCGCATGCGTGAGCCTCCCGCGTCTGCGGGGCCGACACCGTGGACGCGGGCGCCAGGCCGGCGCTGGCGCGCAGGCGGGTCTCGATGAGGTCGATGCCCGCGGCGATGGAAAACTCCCGCGCGAGCCGGGCCCGGGCGGCCTCGGCCATACGCTGCCGCCCGGCCGGGTCGCGGGCGAGGGCACCGACGGCGGCCGCGAGTGCGGCCGGATCGCCGGGGCGGACCAGTGTCCCGTGGAGGCCGTGCACGATGAATTCCGGCGTGCCGGCGAAGTCGGTCGCCAGGATCGGAAGCCCCTGGCTTGCCGCCTCCATCAGCACGTTGGGCAGGCCGTCGCGGTCGCCGGACGGCGCGGGCTTGGCCGGCAGCACGAACAGGTCGGCCGCCCGCATCGCCGCGATCACCGCCGGCTGTGCCTGCGCCCCGCGGAATTCCACGCGCTGCCACAGGCCGCGCGCCCGCACGCCGGCCTCCAGGTCCCCGCGCAGTTCGCCACCGCCGATCAGCACGAGGCGCCAGTGCAGGGCGGCGGGGAGGGCGGCGAGCGCCGCGATCAGGTCGTCATGGCCCTTCTTGGCCACCAGCCGGCCGACGCAGAGGATCTGCAACGGGTCGTCCGGGTCCGCCCCGTCGCGCGGCGGACGGGCGGGCGGCGGCGGGAAGCGGGCGAGGTCGAGGCCGTGATAGGCGAGGGTGATGGGGCCGGGGTTTGGCACCGCGCGCTTCCCTCCCCCCTCTGCGGGGGAGGGTGGCCCGCGAGCTAAGTCGGTAAAGGGGAGCGCGTTGTCCGGATACGGCGCTCC
>NZ_BPRB01000058.1 GCF_022179685.1 Methylobacterium trifolii | reverse complement strand
AGGGTTGGGGTGAGGGCCCGGGTTTCTCCGGTGAGGTCGCATCCCTCACCCTGTCCCTCTCCCGCACGGGAGAGGGGACCCGCGCCTCCTCCGCCGGCCTCGCGAGAGGTGCGAATAGGGTAGCCCGCGGAGGGGAGAGGGGCGCGTCGTGGATGGAGGGGATCGCCATGGCCTACCGCCACGTCGTCGGCCCGCGCAGCTGGGCGTTCTCCGACCTGGCCGTGCTGATGGCCAAGGCGACGCCGATCCGCTCCGGCGACCGGCTCGCCGGCATCGCCGCGGAATCGGCCGAGGAGGGCTCGGCCGCCCGCTGGTGCCTCGCCGACGTGCCCCTCAAGGACATCCTCGCCCGGCCGCTGATCGCTTACGAGGCCGACGACGTCACCCGGCTGATCCTCGATACCCACGACACGAGGGCCTTCGCCGAGATCGCCCACCTCACCGTCGGCGACTTTCGCGAGTTTTTGCTCACGGCCTCGTCGGAAGCCTTGGCGCGCATCGCCCCGGCGGTAACGCCCGAGATCGCGGCGGCCGTGTCCAAGATCATGCGCAACCAGGACCTGATCCTGGTGGCCAGGAAGTGCCGGGTCGTCACGAAATTCCGCAACACCATCGGCCTGCCGGGCACGCTCGCCGTACGACTCCAGCCCAACCACCCCACCGACGACCCGGCCGGGATCACGGCGTCCATCCTCGACGGGCTGGCCTATGGCTGCGGCGATGCCGTCATCGGCATCAACCCGGCCTCCGATTCCGTGTCCGCGCTGGGCGGCCTCCTGCACCTCCTCGACGATCTGATCCGCCGCCACGACATCCCGACGCAGGCGTGCGTGCTCACCCACGTCACCACCACCCTGGAGGCGATGGAGCGGGGCCTGCCGGTGGACCTCGTGTTCCAGTCGGTGGCCGGTACGCAAGGGGCCAACGCCAGCTTCGGCGTGACGCTGGCCATCCTGAAGGAGGCGCACGAGGCCGCGCTCGCCCTGAAGCGCGGGCCGCTCGGCGACAACTGCATGTATTTCGAAACCGGGCAGGGCTCGGCGCTCTCGGCCGACGCCCATCACGGCATCGACCAGCAGACCCTGGAGGCCCGCGCCTACGCGGTGGCGCGGGCCTTCCGGCCGTTGCTGGTCAACACGGTGGTCGGCTTCATCGGCCCCGAATATCTCTACGACGGCAAGGAGATCATCCGCGCCGGGCTGGAGGACCATTTCTGCGGCAAGCTGATGGGCGTGCCCCTGGGCGTGGACGTCTGCTACACCAACCACGCCGAGGCCGACCAGGACGACATGGACACGCTCCTGACCCTTCTGGGTGCGGCCGGCTGCACCTACGTCATGGGCGTGCCCGGCGCCGACGACGTGATGCTCAACTACCAATCCACCTCGTTCCACGATTCCCTCTACGTCCGTGAGGTTCTGGGATTGAAGCGCGCACCCGAGTTCGAGGCCTGGCTGCATGCCATGGGCCTGACGGACGGGCAGGGCGTGCTCCTGCCGGGCGGCGGCGGCCCGCTGCTGACCTCGGCTCCGGAGCTTGCCGCGTGAGGGCGCCGCGATCCGGCCGGACCGTCGCGATTGGCTGGTGCGGAGCGGCAGCGTGACCGGCGCCGGAGACCCGGACGACATCTGGACCCGGCTGGCCAAGCTCACGCCCGCCCGGATCGGCCTCGGCCGGGCCGGCAGCGGCTTGCCGACGCGGGAGGTGCTGCGCTTCGGCCTCGCCCACGCCCAGGCGCGCGATGCCGTGCACACGCCGATGGATGCGCAGGCCGTCGCCGACGGCATCGGGGCGCTGGGGTTCGAGACGCTGACGGTCGTCTCGCAGGCGGCCGACCGCGCCGCCTACCTGCGCCGGCCCGATCACGGCCGCCGCCTCTCGGACGAAGGCCGCACGGTCCTGGAGGCGGCCGCGCCGCCCTCGGCCGACCTCGCCATCGTGGTCGCGGACGGGCTCTCGGCGCGGGCCGTGCACGAAGGGGCAGAACCGTTCCTCGCAGCCTTCCGGCCTCACGTCGCAAAGGCCGGCTGGAGCCTCGCGCCGGTGGTCGTGGCCGTTCAGGCGCGGGTGGCGCTCGGCGATGCCATCGGAGCGGCCCTGAAGGCCCGCGCGGTGGCGGTGCTGATCGGCGAGCGGCCCGGTCTGTCCTCGCCCGACAGCCTCGGCCTCTACCTCACCTTCGATCCGCGCCCCGGCCGGTCGGATGCCGAACGCAACTGCATCTCGAACGTGCGCCCGGCCGGGCTCGCCCACGACCTTGCGGCGTTCAAGCTGAACTGGCTGCTGACGCAGGCCTTCGCGCGGGGCCTCACCGGCGTCCGGCTGAAGGACGAGAGCGACCGGGCGCTCGCGGGGCCCGCCCGGGCGGAGACGTTGCCGGACGCCTGAGGGCTCCGGAGACCCGGCATCAGGGGCCCAAGCGTGGCTGTGGCGAGGTCGCAACACCGCGAAAGCATCCCAGGTTTGCCCCGAGACCCGCCCTCATCCGCCGCGATCCCGCCATAAACCGGGACCACCTCAGCATCCGCGGTAAACGGCAGTCTCTGCAACGATTTACCCATCGGTTACGAAGGATTCCAAGAGCGCGCGACCAGGCCCCGCGCGCATCGTCGGATGGCGATGCGCGATCCCTGTTCGCACCCTTGCGGGGCCCTTTCGCGGGACGAAGCAGGTCGAGGTCCGGGACAGGTCATGGACGCGCGTTTGAACGACAAGTCGAAGCTTCCGAGCCGTCACGTCACGGAAGGGCCGGACCGTGCCCCCCACCGCTCGTATCTCTACGCGATGGGCCTGACCAAGAAGCAGATCCACCAGCCGCTGGTCGGCGTGGCCTCGTGCTGGAACGAGGCCGCCCCCTGCAACATCTCGCTGATGCGCCAGGCCCAGGCCGTGAAGAAGGGCGTGGCCGCCGCCCACGGCACTCCGCGCGAGTTCTGTACCATCACCGTCACCGACGGCATCGCCATGGGGCATGCGGGCATGCGCGCCTCGCTGCCGTCGCGCGAGGTCATCGCCGATTCCGTCGAGCTGACCATGCGCGGCCACGCCTACGACGCCCTCGTGGGTCTTGCCGGCTGCGACAAGTCCCTGCCCGGCATGATGATGGCGATGGTGCGCCTCAACGTGCCCTCGATCTTCATCTACGGCGGCTCGATCCTGCCCGGCTCCTTCCGCGGCCGGCCGGTCACGGTGCAGGACCTGTTCGAGGCGGTCGGCAAGGTCGCGGTCGGCGACATGAGCCTCGAGGACCTCGACGAGCTGGAGCAGGTCGCCTGCCCCTCGGCCGGGGCCTGCGGCGCGCAGTTCACCGCCAACACCATGGCGACCGTCTCCGAGGCGATCGGCCTGGCGCTGCCCTACTCGGCCGGAGCGCCCGCCCCTTACGAGATCCGCGACCAGTTCTGCGCCACCGCCGGCGAGAAGGTGATGGAGCTGCTCGCCAAGGGCATCCGCCCGCGCGACATCGTCACCCGCAAGGCCCTGGAGAACGCGGCCACCGTGGTCGCCGCCTCGGGCGGCTCCACCAACGCGGCGCTCCACCTGCCGGCGATCGCCCACGAATGCGGCATCGCCTTCGACCTGTTCGACGTGGCCGAGATTTTTCGCCGCACGCCGTACATCGCCGACCTGAAGCCCGGTGGGCGCTACGTCGCCAAGGACATGTTCGAGGTCGGCGGCATCCCGATCCTGATGAAGACGCTGCTCGACCACGGCTTCATGCACGGGGACTGCATGACGGTCACCGGCCGCACCATCGCCGAGAACATGGAGCGCGTGCGCTGGAACCCGGACCAGGACGTGGTCCGCCCGGCCAACAGCCCGATCACGCCCACCGGCGGCGTCGTCGGCCTCAGGGGCAACCTCGCCCCAGAGGGCGCGATCGTGAAGGTCGCCGGCATGCCAGCCGAGAAGCAGGTGTTCACCGGCCCCGCCCGCGTCTTCGACGGCGAGGAAGCCTGCTTCGAGGCGGTGCAGAAGCGCACCTACAAGGAGGGCGACGTTCTGGTCATCCGCTACGAGGGCCCGAAGGGCGGCCCCGGGATGCGCGAGATGCTCTCGACCACGGCGGCGCTCTACGGCCAGGGCATGGGCGACAAGGTCGCGCTCATCACCGACGGCCGCTTCTCCGGCGCGACCCGCGGCTTCTGCGTCGGCCATGTCGGGCCCGAGGCGGCGATCGGCGGCCCGATCGGCCTGCTGCGCGACGGCGACATGATCACGCTCGACGCGATCGAGGGAACCCTCGACGTGGCGCTCTCGGACGCGGAGCTGGCCGAGCGCCGCAAGGCCTGGGAGCCGCGCACCAATTCCGCGACCTCCGGCTACCTCTGGAAGTACGCGCAGGGCGTCGGCCCGGCAGTGAACGGTGCCGTCACCCATCCGGGCGGCGCCAAGGAGACGCAGACCTATGCGGACGTCTAGGACTGACCTTAGCCGGGCCCCGCGCCCGGCCGGGGCCGATCCCTGTCGGCCTCTCCAGGGACGCCTGCATCGCGCCGTGTTCGGCGCAGCCGCGGCGGCGTTCCTGCTGCTCTCGGCCCCGGCGTCTCAGGCGCTCGACGCGAGCGTGCGCACGCCGGTGCCCGAGAAGGGCTACCGCTCGGCCAGGGACGCCCTGCGGGCGGGCGTGCGCGAGTACAATGCGGGCGACAAGGAAGGCGCCGCCCGCGCCCTCGAATACGCCGCCGGCCAGGGCCACGCCCTGGCCCTGTGGAAGCTCGGCCGCATGTACGCGGAAGGGGACGGCGTACCCCACGACGACCTCAAGGCGTTCGAGTTCTTCTCGCGCATCGCCGATTCATCGACCGACGACGGGCCGGAGGCGCAGACCTCCGCCGTGACGGCCAGCGCCTTCACGGCGCTCGGCGCCTACTTCCTCGACGGGATCAAGGGCACCTACGTGCGCCCGAACCCGGAGCGGGCCTACGACATGTTCAACTACGCGGCCTCGTATTTCGGCGACCCGAACGCGCAGTACAACCTCGCCCGGCTCTATCTCGACGGCAACGGCGTCGAGGCCGACGCGCGGCAGGCCGCGCGCTGGTTCAACCTCGCCGCGGAGAAGGGGCACCATTCGGCCCAGGCGCTGCTCGGCGACATCCTGGTCAACGGCATGGGTGGCGTGCCGGTGCAGCGGGTGCGCGGCCTGATGTGGCTCTCGCTCGCCCGCGAAGGCGTTCAGGGCAGCAAGGATTCCTGGATCGTCGCCCTCTACGAGAAGAACTGGGCGGGCGCCAACGAGGACGACCGGACCGAGGCGCAGACCCAGATGCAGACGGTCGGCTCGATCAAGCGGCGGCGCTGAGCGGGCCTCTCAGGCGGCGTGGCGTGCCCACAGGGCCACGCCCCAGCCGACGGCGACCCCCATCAGGGGAGCGACGATGAAGGCGACGATCTGGATGTCCGTCATGGACCCAGGCCCTTCGGCACGAGGCGAGCGGCGGCGTGTAGCGCCACGCTCGCACACAGGAAGATTGCGACGCCGAGCACCAGTGTCAACGCCGACAGGCCGCCCGCGGGTCCGGTCACGCCGAAGACCGCCGCCGCGAGCGGCGCGACGACGCCCGCCGTGAAGAGGCCGCCTGCCGCGGTGTTGAGGTCGTTCGCGGTCAGCTTGATCCGCTCGATCCGGACCGGACCCACGGCTTGTCCGGTCGTCCCTGTTCAGCCCTTGCGCGCGGCGCAGGCCTTCACGAAGGACGGCCGTGCCAGCGTCGCCTCGACGTAGGCGGCGAGCTTCGGCCAGCGGCCGGAATCGACCGAGCACTCCGCCAGGCGGAAGTTGTAGAAGCCCGTCGCGACCGAGATGTCGGCGATGCCGAAGGCGTCGCCGGCGAGGTACGGACCGGCGATCTCCCCTTCGAGGTAGTCGAACAGCGGCGGAAGGTCCTCGCCGAGCGCCTTGGCCACGGCGGCCGCGTCGCCGGGAACCTTGCGCATGGTCGGCTTCAGCACACGCTCGACGAAGGGCACCACCAGCTTGGCGAAGAGTTCCGTGTCGCCGAACTTGTCGAACCAGACCGCGCGGCCGGCAGCCTCGGGATCGCTCGGGATCAGGGCCGGGGCCGGGTGCCTGCGCTCGAGATAGAACAGGATGGCGGAAGAATCGGCGAGCTTGAACCCGTCCACGTCGATCGCCGGGATCTTGCCGAAGGGGCTCGCCGCCTGGAACGCCTGATCGGGATCGTGGAACATGCAGGGCGTGTGGTCGTAGGCGACGCCCTTCTCATGGAGGGCGACCAGAACCTTGCGGACGAACGGCGAGTAGCCGGTGCCGTAGACGATCATGCGTGTCGTTTCCTTCGTGGCGGGGGCGCCTCGTAGCACGGAACCGGCGACGCTTCTCAATCGGCCAGCGCGATCGTCACCGGCACGTGGTCGGAGGGCTTCTCCAGGGCGCGCAGGTGCCGCTGGACCGAGGCCGAGACCAGGCGGTCGGCGGCCTGGGGGGAGAGCAGGAGGTGATCGATGCGGATGCCCTGGTTCCGGGGCCAGCAGCCGGCCTGGTAGTCCCAGAAGGTGTAGAGGCCGTTCCGCGGGTCGCAGGCGCGCAGCGCGTCGGTGTAGCCCTCGGCGAGCAGGGTGCGGTAGGCCGCGCGGGTCTGAGGCAGGAACAGGGCGTCCTGGCGCCACGCCTCTGGGTCGGCCGCATCCTCGGGCTCGGGGATCACGTTGTAGTCGCCGGCCAGCACCACCGGAACCTCGTCCGCCAGGAGGGCGCGGGCGTGGCGCCGCAGCCGCTCCAGGAAGGCGAGCTTGTAGGGGTACTTCTCGCTGGCCACCGGATTACCGTTGGGCAGGTAGATCGAAGCCACCCGCACGGGCGCGCAATCCTCGCCTCCGACCACGGCCTCGATGTAGCGGGCCTGCACGTCGTCGGCGTCGCCCGGCAGGCCGCGCCGCACCGCGGACAGGGCGAGCGGCGCCCGTACCAGCAGGGCGACGCCATTATAGGCCTTCTGCCCCTGCGTCTCGACGGCGTAGCCCGCCGCCTCGATCTCGGCCCGCGGGAATGCGTCGTCCTGGCACTTCAGTTCCTGAAGGCAGACCACGTCGGGCTTGGCCTCGTCGAGGAAGGCGAGCAGGTGCCCGACCCGCTGCTTGATCGAGTTGACGTTCCAGGTGGTGATCCGCATCGATCCAGTTCCGACGGCCGGCGGCGCCCGTCATCGGGCCTTCGCGCGGGCGTGGCAAGGGCGCGGAAAGTCGGAGTTCGGCAGAGGCGCGGGGATGGCGTTGGACTGGTTCGAGCCCATCCGCGCCTATTGCGAGCGGGGCGGTCCCGGTTTCTGGGCCGAACCCCTGAACGCCGTCTCGAACGCCGCCTTTCTCGTTGCTGCCGGCCTCGCGGTTGTCCGCGAGCGGACGTCGCCCGCGCGCGATCCCGCCTGCCTGGGGCTCGCGGCCCTCACGGGCCTCGTCGGCCTCGGCTCGTTCCTGTTCCACACCCTGGCCGTGCGCTGGACGATGCTGGCAGACGTGGTGCCGATCGCCCTGTTCATCCACGCCTATTTCTTCCTCGCCCTGCACCGTTTCCTCGGCCTCGGCCGGGCGGGGGCGGCACTGGCAACCCTGGCTTTCGCCGCCTTCGGGTTCGGACTCGGACCGGCCATCGAAGCCGTCACCGGCCGCCCGTCGACGGAGTTCGCCAACGGCTCGGTCGAGTACCTGCCCGCCGCACTGGCTCTCGCCGGGGTCGCGGGCGCCCTCCTGGCCCGGCGGGATCGTCCGGCGCGCCGCGCGGCGGGACTGCGCCTGGCCGCGATCGCCGGGCTCTTCCTCCTGTCCCTGGCGTTCCGGACCTTCGACCGTGCGGCGTGCGCCGCCTACCCCCTCGGCACGCACGCCCTCTGGCACCTCCTCAACGCGGGCGTGCTCTACGGCCTGATCGCGACCGCCCTGCGCGACCGGACGCGCGCGGGCAGGGCCTGAGGCGCACGGCCGTTCCTTGCGGCGTCCAGGGAATCGTTGCAGAAGTGCCCGCCGCAGCCGGCGCGGCCCACGAACAGCGATGCACGCCCGCCGAACCCGAGCGATCGGCCGCGGCGCTCCGGCCACGGAAGGATTCATGACTCAGAGCCTCCGCCTCGGCGTCGCCGGCCTCGGCACCGTCGGTGCCTCCGTCGTCCGCATGGTGGGCCGCCGCGCCGAGGCGCTGGCCGCCGCCACCGGGCGCGACATCCGCGTCACCGCCGTCTCCTCCCGCGACCGTGGCCGCGACCGCGGCCTCGACCTTTCCGCCGTGCAATGGTTCGACGATCCGGTCGAACTGGCGCGCGCGCCCGACATCGACTGCGTGGTCGAACTGATCGGCGGCTCTGACGGGCCGGCCAAGGCCGTGGTCGAGGCGGCGCTCTCGGCCGGCAAGCACGTCGTCACCGCCAACAAGGCGCTTCTCGCCCATCACGGCGCGGCCCTGGCGCGGCTCGCCGAGGGCAACGGCGTCGCCCTGGCCTTCGAGGCGTCGGTGGCCGGCGGCATCCCCGTCATCAAGGCGATCCGCGAGGGCCTGCCCGGCAACGCGGTCAGCCGCGTCTACGGAATCCTCAACGGCACCTGCAACTACATCCTGACGCGGATGGAGCGCGAGGGCCTGACCTTCGAGGCCTGCCTCAAGGACGCGCAGGCGCTGGGCTACGCCGAGGCCGACCCGACCTTCGACGTGGAGGGCTTCGACACCGCCCACAAGCTCGCGATCCTGACGAGCCTCGCCTTCGGCACCGTGGTCGACGCCGAAGGCGTCTCCGTCGAGGGCATCTCCGGCGTCCAGCCTCTGGACCTGAAGATGGCCGACGAACTCGGCTACCGCATCAAGCTGCTGGGCGTCGCCCAACTGGCCGAGGGCGGCATCGAGCAGCGCGTCCACCCGACCATGGTGCCGAAATCCTCGGCCATCGCCCAGGTGATGGGCGTGACCAATGCCGTGACGGTCGATGCGGACGCGGTCGGCGAACTCACCCTGATCGGTCCCGGCGCGGGCGGCGAGGCCACCGCCTCCGCGGTGGTCGCCGACATCGCCGACGTGGCCTGCGGGCTGGTGCGCCCCGGCTTCGGGCGGCCGAGCGCGCAGCTCCGCCCCGCCTCCCGCGTCGAGATGCAGCGCCACGAGGGCGGCTACTACATCCGCCTCACCGTGCACGACCGGCCCGGCGTCGCCGCCGGCGTGGCGACGCGGATGGCCGAGCGCGAGATCTCGATCGAGAGCATCCTCCAGCGCCGGACCGAGAGCGCGGCGACGAACGACCCGCGCGGACGCTCCGGCCGGCCGGTGCCGCTGGTGCTGATCACCTACGCGGCCACCGAGGGGAACATCCGCTCGGCGCTGGACGCCATCGCTGCGGACGGTCTGCTCGCAGAATCGCCGCAGTTGATTCGCATCGAGCGGGAATAGGCCCGGGGTTTTCCGCGCACGGACCTGAAAATAGCTGCTCACGACCGCAAAAACGGTCCACCCAGCTTGTTTCGGGCAGGCGCCGGCTCCCCTAGGCTGTAGATGACGGGCATCGGGGACGAACCGCGAGCCCGACGAGGTCGAGGAAACGATGGCTGAGGCGCTCACACAGGGCTCGCGCGTTGTCGCGCGCACGCTCGCCCTCGAACTTGCGCGCGTGACGGAGCGCGCGGCCATCGCCGCCGCCGGCCTGCGCGGGCAGGGCAACGAGAAGGAGGCCGACCAGGCCGCCGTCGATGCCATGCGTGCCGAACTCAACAGCCTGCCCATCGACGGGATCGTGGTGATCGGCGAGGGCGAGCGCGACGAGGCGCCGATGCTGTTCATCGGCGAGCGCCTCGGCAGCGGCGAAGGCCCGTCCGTGGACCTCGCCGTCGATCCGCTGGAAGGCACGACGCTCTGCGCCAAGGACATGCCGGGCGCCATCGCGGTGATGGCGATGGCCGAGCGCGGCAGCCTGCTCGCGGCGCCGGACGTCTACATGCAGAAGATCGCCATCGGCCCCGGCTACCCGGACGGTCTGATCGACCTCGACGCGAGCCCCGCCGACAACATCGCGGCACTCGCCCGCGCCAAGGGCGTGGCACCGGCCCAGATCACCGCGATCATCCTCGACCGGCCGCGCCACGCCGCGCTGGTGGCGGCGGTGCGCGCCACGGGCGCGGCCGTGCGCCTGATCTCCGACGGTGACATCGCCGGCATCATCTTCACCACGAGCCCGGAGGAGACCGGCATCGACCTCTATCTCGGCACCGGTGCGGCGCCGGAAGGCGTGATTGCGGCAGGCGCGCTCCGCTGCACCGGCGGCCAGATGCAGGCGCGGCTGATCCTCGACAGCGCGGACAAGCGCCGCCGGGCCGAGGGCATGGGCATCACCGATCCGAACCGGAAATACGGCCTCGCCGACCTCGCCCGCGGCGACGTGATCGTCGCGGCCACCGGCGTCACGGACGGGGCGCTGTTGCGTGGCGTGCGCTTCAAGCCGGGGGTGATCGAGACCGAGACGGTGGTCTACCGCTCGGCCACCGGCACCGTCCGCCGCATCCTGGGCGAACATCGCCGGCCGGCCGCCTTCGGGGACTGACCGGCCGGCGATCGAGGGACCGGCGCCGCGAAGGAGCCGGTCCGAGACTCCCAAAAAATCAGTTCAGGACGACGACCTTGGCGCCGACGCTGACGCGGCTGAACAGGTCGATGGCGTCCTGATTGATCATCCGGATGCAGCCCGACGAGACGCTCTTGCCGATCGATTCCGGCTCGGTCGTGCCGTGGATGCGGTAGAGCGTGTCCTTGTTGCCCTGCCACAGGTACATGGCGCGGGCGCCGAGCGGGTTGCGGCTGCCGCCCGGCACGCCCACGCCGCTCTGGAGCTTCGAGACCTGGCCGGCGAGGTCCGGCCGGCGGGCGATCATCTCCTTGGGCGGATACCAGTCGGGCCATGCCTGCTTCGAGTTGACCGTCGAGATGCCGGACCAGGAGAAGCCCTGCTTGCCGACGCCGACGCCGTAGCGCCGGGCGCGGCCGTTGGGCTGCACCAGGGTGAGCTGGTGGGCGCGCGGGTCGATCACGATCGTGCCGGGCTCGTAGGAGCCGGTATAGGCGATCTCCTGGCGCAGGTAGGCCGGGTTCGTCTTCTTGTAGTTGAAGGCCGGTACCGGGAACGGGTCGTCGGCGATCGGGGCGTAGGCGCGGGCGTAATCGATCGGGCCGTCGTCGGCCGGCCGCTCGACGGCGGCCTTCATCGCCGGGTTCACGGCCGGTCCCGGCTGGCCCGGCACCGTCTCGGCCTCCGGCGCCTCCACCGGAGGCCGCTCGGCACTGCGGCGCAGGGCCGGAGCGCCGGGGCGGTCGGGGACCGGGCGGCCGCCCTCGACGCGGCCGGCATAGGGCTCGTAGCGGCCGCCGCGGCGGCGGTAGAGGGCGCCGTTCTGGTCCTGGTAGAGCCGGTCGTCGTCGTAGCCGCCATAGCCGTCGATGGCATCGGACGGCGGCGGGGCACCGCGCTGGGCATGGCCGGGAGCGGTCGCGGCGAGGAGCGCGAGGCCCGCCGTCGAGCCGATGAGCAGGGTGCGGCGCATGAAGTCGGACATGGTTTTCGAGACGTCCCTGTCAATCGCGGCCGCCTTCGTCGGGAGAGAGCGGCCGGCTCGACCGGCTTGCACAGCAAGGCCAAGCTCGTGTCCCGCAGGGTTTAGCAAGATCGCGGGGCCGGCGTCACCCGCAACCCCGCTTCCGATCGTCCCGGCGGGGCCGCGAAAGCGCGTGATCTTCGCGAGCGTCGATTTCATGCAACGCTTTATGTGACTTCACCCGGCCTGGACTTGCCCGTCCGTGTCCGGACCAAGCAGGAGCCGGCGCCTGCGGCTCGCGGCGAAATGATCGCACGGCAGGGCCACCAAGCGGATTCTACCGCCCGGGCATTCACCCAAACCGAGGATTACGGACAGAACTGCGAGAATCTCATGCCGGCCCGTTGCGTCGGGCTCCGCCGCGGAGGAAGGACGGCGGATCGGCCTCCTCGAACCCGGATTTCTCCCGTGGCGCTCCCGTTCCCCGCCCGCGCGGCCTGCCTCGCCCTGGCGCTGGCCTGCCTGGTCGGAACCTTGGCCGGAACCCCGGCAGAGGCACGCCGCTCCGCGTCGGCTCCGAGGCCGGCGGAGGCGGAGGCCGAGCCGGCCGGGGCCTGGACCGCGGGCGTCGCGCAGGCGCCGACCTGCAGCCGCACGCGGCGCAAGCTCTGGCAGGCCGACGAGGGCTGGGTCGTCAAGACGATCAGCACCTGCCGCTAGCACGCTCCCCGCCGGGTCGGAGATCGCTGCGGCGGCGCCGGTGGCTTAGCGCCGGCGCCGGGCAACCGGAAATGGGAGTCGGCCCGATTCGTGGGCATGGCTGCCTCCCTGCACGGCAGCCGTTCGAGATTGTCCGGAGCGATGTCCCGCCTCGTGCCGCGGTCCGGGACGGCACCGCGCGCATCCGTGATCTGGCACGCTTGCTGCATCGCACACGCCGTCGCTTCCCATGCGGCACGCGGGGCAACGGCGCTCCGCAAAGCGGACGGTGTGTGTCCGGTCCCCCCGGCATGAGCGGTCGCCCTCGCGCGCCGCCGACTCGAGACGAGCACCCACGATGGCGAGCTTCAAGACCGTGATGAAGTCGGGTCATCCCCCGACGTTGTTCTCCGCCTTCCTCTATTTCGATTTCTGCTTCGCCATCTGGGTGCTCAACGGCGCCATGGGCCCGTTCATCACCGAGACCTACAAGCTCACCCCGGCCCAGACCGGCTTCATGATCTCCCTGCCGATCCTGGCCGGCGCGATCATGCGCTTCCCGCTGGGCGTGCTGGCCCAGTACATCGGCCGCAAGAACGCCGCGATCACCGAGATGAGCGTCATCATGCTCGCGATGGCCTACGGCTTCTTCTTCGTGTCGAGCTACGACGACGTGCTGGCCATGGGCGTGCTGCTCGGCATCGCCGGCGCCTCCTTCGGCGTGGCCCTCTCCCTCGGCTCGGGCTGGTTCCCGCCGGAGCACAAGGGTCTGGCGATGGGCATCGCGGGCGCCGGCAATTCGGGCACCGTGCTCGCCGTGCTGTTCGCGCCGCCGCTCGCCCAGGCCTATGGCTGGCAGACGGTCTACGGCTTCGCCGGCCTGGTCATGGCGATCCCGCTGGTCGTGATGATCGTCCTCGCCAAGGAGCCGCCGGACCTGGAGCACCAGTCCTTCAAGGACCACGTCTCCTGCCTGTTCACCAAGGACGGCTGGGCCTTCTCGCTGATCTACATCATCACCTTCGGCGGCTTCATCGGCCTGTCGAACTTCCTGCCGACCTTCTTCTACGAGCAGTTCGCCGTGACCAAGGTCGAGGCCGGGCGCCTGACCATGCTGGCCGCCCTGATGGGCTCCGGCATCCGCATCGTCGGCGGCTACTTCGCCGACCGCATGGGCGGAATCCTGGTCCTCTCCGTGGTGCTGATGGCGGCCATCGGTTCGTTCCTGGCCCTGACCGCGGCGCCCTCGCTCGTGCTCACCACCATGCTGTTCATGCTGTGCTTCGCGGCGCTCGGCGCCGGCAACGGGGCGCTGTTCCAGCTCGTGCCCCTGCGCTGGCCCACGAACACCGCGGTGGCCGGCTCGATGATCGGCGAGGTCGGAGCGCTGGGCGGGGCGATCCTGCCGAACGTGATGGGCCTGTCCAAGCAGTATACCGGCTCCTTCGCCACCGGCTTCGTCGGCTACGCGGTATTCGCGGCGATCGTGCTCGGCTGCCTGTTCCTGTTCCAGCGCAAGTGGGTCGGCACCTGGGTCGGCCCGCGCGGCAAGGTGCTGGAGACTCCCGCCGGCCGGCCGATGCCCAGCGGCGGCATGGAGCCTGCCGGGATCTGACACCGACCGCGGGCGGCCTCGTCCGCCCGCGGGACAGACCGAATGGCCGGGATGCCGGCCGGCGCGCGAACGGGAGCCACGGGCTCCCGTTTTGCGTTCACGACCCCGGGCCGGCAGGGCGCACGGATTCAATTCACGGTGGTGCCGTTGCGCGCCGTCCTTCGGAGACGCTATTGGATATCGCATGCAAAAAGCCGATCGGGCCGCCTAGGCGGACCTGACGGGCTGCGGATCGCCGGGCAACGGCGGCCGCGCGCGAGGAACGCCCGAGGACGCCGCCCATGATCAAGCGCCTGAGCGCCACGAACAGCGTGCTGTTCCTGCTCTGCCTGATGTACTTCATCACCTATCTCGACCGGGTGAACATCGCCACCGCGGGCGCCGTGATCATCCAGGATCTCGGCATGTCGAACACCCAGTTCGGCCTGATCCTCTCGGCCTTCGCCTACCCGTACGCCATCTTCCAGGTGATCGGCGGCTCGGTCGGAGACCGCTTCGGGGCCCGGCGCACGCTCCTGGTCTGCGGGCTGATCTGGGCCTCGGCGACCATCCTCACGGGGTTCGTGGGCGGCCTCGTCAGCCTGTTCCTGGCCCGCGTGCTGCTCGGCTTCGGCGAGGGCGCGACCTTCCCCACCGCCACCCGCGCCATGCAGAACTGGACGGCGCCCGGCCGACGCGGCTTCGCTCAGGGCATCACCCACGCCTTCGCGCGGCTCGGCAACGCGGTGGCGCCACCCATCGTCGCCTTCCTGATCTACCATTTCGGCTGGCGCTCCAGCTTCGTGATCCTGGGCGCGATCAGCTTCGTCTGGGTCGTAATCTGGTACGCCTACTTCCGCGACGACCCCTCCGACCACAAGGCCATCACGCAAGCCGAACTCGACGCCCTGCCGCCGCCGCGCAAGGTCGGGGCGAAGCAGTCGGTGCCGTGGGGGGCGCTGACCCGGCGCATCCTGCCGGTGACGGTCACCTATTTCTGCTACGGCTGGACCCTGTGGCTGTTCCTCGGCTGGCTGCCGAGCTTCTTCAAGCAGAGCTACGGCCTCGATTTGAAGAATTCGGCCCTGTTCGCCTCGGGCGTGTTCTTCGCGGGCGTGGTCGGCGACACGCTCGGCGGCGTGCTCAGCGACGGGATTCTGAAACGCACCGGCAGCATCAAGCTGGCGCGCCTCTCGATCATCGTCGTCGGATTCCTCGGGGCCGCCGCGAGCCTGACGGGGGTGTTCTTCACCAAGGACCTCACCGCGGTGGCCCTGCTCCTCAGCTCCGGCTTCTTCTTCGCCGAACTGGTGATCGGGCCGATCTGGTCCGTGCCCATGGACATCGCGCCCCAATACGCCGGCACCGCGAGCGGGCTGATGAACACCGGCTCGGCGATCGCGGCCATCGTCTCCCCGATCGTGTTCGGCCTCGTCGTCGACATGACCGGGGACTGGACGTTGCCCTTCGCCGGCTCGATCGGCCTCTGCCTGCTCGGCGCGGCGCTGGCCTTCACCATGCATCCCGAGCGCCCCTTCATGGAGGCTCCGGAGCCGAGCGCCATGATCCCGCCGGCCGCGGCAGCGCCCGTGCGCTGAGACGGGGGCAGCGATGACGGGAACATCGGAGAGGACGGGGCCGCTCGTCGGCGTCAGGGTGGTGGAACTCGCCCACATCATGGCCGGCCCGGTCTGCGGCCTGATGCTCGGCGACATGGGCGCCGACGTGATCAAGGTCGAGAAGATCGACGGCGGCGACGACACCCGCCGTTCGATCCCGCCGGCGCTCGAAGGCGAGAGCGCGGCCTACATGATGATGAACCGGGGCAAGCGCGGCATCAGTCTCGACCTCAAGAGCGCGGCCGGCAAGGACGTGCTGCGCCGGCTTCTCGCGGACGCCGACATCCTGATCGAGAACTACCGCGCCGGCACGATGGAGCGGCTGGGCCTCGGTTACGAGACCCTGCGGAAGGATTTTCCCGCGCTGGTCTATTGCTCGCTGTCGGGTTTCGGCCGCACCGGCCCCTATGCCGAGCGGGCGGGCTTCGATCTGGTGGCGCAGGGCATGAGCGGCCTGATGAGCGTCACCGGCGAGGGGCCGGGGCGGCCGCCGATGAAGTGCGGGCCGCCGGTCACGGACATCACCGCCGGCATCCTCGCGGCGATGGGGGTGCTCGCCGCCTACACCCACCGGCTCAAGACGGGGGAGGGGCAGGCGGTGGACACGTCCCTGTTCGAGGCCGGGATCATCCAGACCTATTGGCAATCGGCCATCGCCATGGCCACCGGCACCGCGCCGGGCCCGATGGGCTCGGCCCATCCCCTCAATGCGCCCTACGAGGCGTTCGAGACGGCGGATGGCTGGATCACCATCGGGGCGGCCAACCAGACCAACTGGCTGCGGCTGCTCACCGTCCTCGGCGCCGAGGACCTCGCGGCCGACCCCCGCTTCGCGCAGAACCGCGACCGCATGGCCAACCGCCTGCACCTCGCTGCCGCCCTGGCACCGCATTTCCGCGGCGCCTCCTCGCAGGACTGGCTCGCGCGGCTGGAGGCGGGCGGCGTCCCGGCCGGGCCGGTGCTCGACGTCAACGCCATGCACCGCGACCCGCAGACCCTGGCCCGCGAGATGGTCGTCCAGGTCGACCATTCCCGCGCCGGGCGGATGGCGACGCTGGGCCTGCCGGTGAAGTTCTCCGCCACGCCGGGCCGGGTGCACGGGCCGGCGCCCCTGCTCGGCGAGCACAGCCGCGCCATCCTGCGCGCGGCGGGCTACGATGAACCTGCCATCGACGGCTTGATCGCGGCGGGCACCGTGGGCGAGACGGTGGCCTGACCCTCACGAACCTTCCGAAGGCGCGCCGATGACCCAGACAGCTCCGACCGACGAACTCCTGTTCACCACGGACGAGGCCGGGATCAGCCGTCTCGTGCTCAACCGGCCGCAGGCCCGCAACGCGCTGACCTTCGCCATGTACCAGGGCCTCGTCGATGCCTGCGAGCGCATCGCGCAGGACCCCTCGGTCAAGGCGCTGGTCATCACCGGGGCGGGGGACAAGGCGTTCGCGGCCGGCACCGACATCGCCCAGTTCCGCAGCTTCGAGACCCCCGAGGACGCGCTCGGCTACGAGCGTTTCATGGACCGGGTGCTCGGCAGCCTGGAGCGCCTGCGCGTGCCGACCATCGCGGCGATCGCCGGGGCCTGCACGGGGGGCGGGGCGGCGATCGCGGCCGCCTGCGACCTGCGGGTCGCGACCCGCGACGCGCGCTTCGGCTTCCCGATCGCGCGCACCCTGGGCAATTGCCTGTCGCAGGGCAACCTCAAGCGACTCTCGGACCTGATCGGCCCGGCCCGCGTCAAGGATATCCTCTTCACCGCCCGCCTCGTCGGGGCGGAGGAGGCGCTGGCCATCGGCCTCGTCGGCGAGGTCGTGGCGGACGCCGCCGCCCTCCAGGACCGGGTGGCGGCGCTCGCGACCCTGCTCGCCGGCCACGCGCCGCTGACCATGCAGGCCACCAAGGAGGGCCTGCGGCGCCTCGCCGAAGCCGAAGCGGTCGCCGAGGGCGCGCCGCATCCGGGCGATGACCTGATCCTGATGTGCTACATGAGCCGGGATTTTCGCGAGGGCATGGAAGCGTTCCTGGGCAAGCGGGCGCCGGACTGGGAGGGGCGCTGAGGCAAGGTCGGACGCGTGCTTCGGGTGCACTAAGTGCTGTCTTCTTTCGGTTCGTCGTGCCGACCGACATAGACCGCGGCACCGATCGAATGCCGCCTCGCACGCTTCCCTCCCCCCTTTGCCTACGGTCTACACAGGTTTTACAATTTAGTCTGGGAGGCCTGTCATAGCGCGCGTCCCTCTCCCGCAGAGGGGGGAGGGCAGCGCGCGAGCCAGGATTGGCTCAGGATCGCAGTCAGTCAAAACCCGTGTACCCCGTAGTCCCTTTGCGGGAGAGGGTGGCACTCGGCTCACGCGAGGGTCGGGAGAGGGGAGCGCTGTATCCGGACGCGTCGCTCCGCTCTCCCGACTTAGCTCTCGGGCCACCCTCTCCCGCAAAGGGGCGAGGGAAGAACCCACGCCAGCTCCCTTGGGCATATCCGCGAAAAGACCCCGGTCTGCCCGCGCTACCGCGTGGACGGCAGCAGCAGGTCCGGCAGCCAGAGGGCGATGCCCGGCACGAGGCAGAGCACCAGGATCGCCACCGCCATCAGGATGACGAAGGGGATCGTTCCCCAGATGATGTCGCCCAAGGGGATGTCGGGGGCGATGTTCTTGATGACGAAGATGTTGAGGCCCACGGGCGGGTGGATCAGGCCCATCTCCATGGTGATCGTCATCACCACCCCGAACCAGACGAGGTCGAAGCCCGCCGTCTTGAGGGGCGGCAGGATGATCGGCGCCGTCATCAGGATGATCGAGACCGGCGGCAGGAAGAAGCCCAGCCCGATCACCAGGGCGAGGATCGTCACCAGCAGCACCCAGGGGGAGAGCTGCATCGCCACGATGCCGGCCGCAGCCGACTGCGAGATGTGCAGGTAACTCATCACGTAGGCGTAGAGCAGCGACATGCCGATGATCAGCATCAGCATGGTCGATTCGCGCAAAGTCGCCGTGAGGATCGGGCTGACGTCCTTCGGGCGCCAGACGCCGTAGATGACGGCGATCAGCCCGAGCGCCAGGAGGCCGCCGAGGCCGGCCGTCTCCGAGGGCGTGGCGTAGCCGCCGTAGAGGGCCACCATCACGCCGGTGAGCAGCACGACGAAGGGCAGCACCCGCGGCAGCGTCGAGAAGCGCTGGCGCATGCTGTAGCTGTCGTCGGCCAGGATCGGCGAGGTCGTGCCGTCGCGCTCGAAGGCGGCCTTGGCGGAGGCGTATTCCGCACGGAAGCGGAAGACGGCCCAGGAGGCGAACAGCCCCACCAGCAGCAGCCCCGGCCCGATCCCGGCCAGGAACAGCCGGCCCAGCGACTGCTCGGCGGCCACCGCGTAGAGGATCATGGTGATGGAGGGCGGCAGCAGTATGCCGAGCGTGCCGCCGGCCGCGATGATCCCGGCCGCGAAGCCCGGCGAGTAGCCGCGCTTGCGCATCTCCGGGATGCCGGCCGAGCCGATGGCCGAGCAGGTGGCCGGGCTCGACCCCGCCATGGCGGCAAACAGCGCGCAGGCGAAGACGTTGGCGATGCCCAAGCCCCCGGGGATGCGGTGCATCCAGGCATGCATCGCCGAGTAGAGGTCCTGGCCGGCGCGAGAACGCCCGATCGCCGCGCCCTTCAGGATGAAGAGCGGGATCGAGAGCAGGGTGATCGAGGCCATCTCCTCGTAGACGTTCTGCGCCACCGTATCGAGGGAGGCGGCGGGCATGAACGCGTACATGAAGGCCAGGGCGACGAAGCCCAGCGCGAAGGCGATGGGGATGCCGGCCAGCATCGCGCCGAGCGTCGCACCCGCATAGAGGAAGCCGATCGCGGCGGTGCTCATTGCGGAGATCCCGTCCCGGTGTGTGCGTTCTCGGCGTGGCCCGGCTCCACGAGCGGCACGTCGGACCTGTTCGTGTTGAGGTCGGCACCCAGGCCGACTTTCGGCTTGGCCCAGCCGGCGCTGCCGGGCCCGTAGGCCAGCGCCTCGGCGATCTGGAGGGCGAATTGCAGGCAGAGCAGGCTCATGCCCGCCGCCATCAGGGTATAGGGAATCCACAGGGGCGGCCCCCAGGTCGATTGGGAGACCTGCCCGTCGACCCAGGCCTCGTGGTCCAGGGACCAGCTCTTCCAGGCGAAGAAGATGCAGAAGACGAGGCTGATCACGTCCGCCGTCAGCAGCCGCGCCCGGTTGACGGCCGGCGACAGCAGCCCGGTCAGGGCCTCGATCGCCACGTGGCCGCGCTTGGCCTGCACGGCTGCGGCCGAGAAGAAGGTGGCGCCCACGATCAGGAACACCGCCATCTCGTCCTGCCACTCGGTCGGCTCCTTGAGCAGGTAGCGCACCACGACGCTGTAGCTCAGGACGAGGCAGGCACCGACGAGCGCCGCGCCGCCGAGCAGCATGATCACGCCGTTGAAGCCTCGCAGCGCCCGATCGAGCACGCCGAGGACGCCCGGAACGCGGGGCGCCTCGGCGCCCTTCGTCTCGGCGCTGGCGGAGGCCGCGTCGAAGGCATGGCTCACGCGACCTGCTCCGCGAGCTTGAGGAGTTCGGCGCAGTTGGCGTTCTTGGCGGCGTAGTCCTTCCACGCGGTGTCGCGGGCGATGTCGCGCCACTTGCCCAGCGTCGCCTCGTCGAGGGTCGAGACCTTGGCGCCGGCCTTGCCGAACACCTCCTCGACGCGGGTGTCGTCGGCCTTGGCGCCGGCCTGCCCGAAGGATTCGAGTTCGGCGCCCACCGTCATGATCAGGTCCTGCTGGTCCTTGGGCAGGCCCGAGAACACGATCTTGGACATCATGATCGGCTCCAGCATGAACCAGTAGGAGCGCTCGCGGCCCGAGGTCAGGGACTTGGAGAGCTCCTCCAGGCGGAAGGAGATCAGGCTGGTGGAGGAGGTGATGACGGCATCGCACGCGCCCGTCTGCATCGCGGCGTAGGATTCGTTCGAGGGGATCGACAGGGTGGCCGCGCCCGCCTGCTTCATCATCATGTCCATCTCGCGGGAGCCGCCGCGGACCTTCATGCCCTTGGCGTCCTCGGGCACCACCAGGGGGCGCTCGCGGCTCGCGACCCCGCCGGCCTGCCAGACCCAGGAGACGAGGACGATGCCCTTGGCATCGAAGATCTCGGCGAGCTTCCTGCCCACCGGTGCCGTCTTCCAGGCCAGCCCCTGCGCGTAGGAGGTGACGAGCGCCGGCATCAGGCCGATATTCGTCTCCGGCACCTCGCCCCCCGCATAGGGGCTCGGGTAGAGCGACATGTCGAGGGCGCCCTTGCGCATGGCGCCGAACTGCGCGTTCGTCTTCATCAGGGAGGAGCCGGGATAGACCTGGACCTCCATGGCGCCCTTCGAGCGCTCCGCGATCGCGGCCGCGAACTTCCGGCACATCCGATCGCGGAAGTCGCCCTCGTCGATCGTGCCGCCGGGGAACTGGTGGGACAGCTTCAGGGTGGTGGCGGCCTGGGCGGCGCCGAGCCCGAACCTCAGGACGACCGGGGCGGCGAGCCCTGCGGACAGCAGCGTGCGGCGTGTCGGCGTCATGGCGTTCTCCCGCGCCGCACAAGCGACGGCTGGTTGTTGTTGCGACGCACACGGTATTCTTGTTGCGTCTTTGTTTATCGAGAAAAGGCCGCCTTGTATATTTTGTCAACGCCCGTGCATAATCTCGATGAGGGATCGGAACCGTCCGGGAGGCGTGCGGCATGAGCCAGGCCCAACGCCTGCGGCAGACGATTGAGGACGAGATCGTGGCCGGCCGGATCGCGGTCGGCGCCCGCCTGGACGAGACGCAGCTGGCCGCCCGCTTCGGCGTCTCGCGCACGCCGATCCGCGAGGCGCTGCTGCAACTGGCCGTCACCGGGCTGGTGGAAACCAAGCCCCGCAAAGGCACGATCGTGAGCGCGCCGGAGCCGCAGCACCTGCTGGCGATGTTCGAGACGATGGCGGAGATCGAGGCGTCCTGCGGGCGCTTCGCGGCCCGGCGCCTGGTGCCCGACGACGAGGCGGCCCTCAGGGCGGCGCTCTCCGCCTGCGAGGCGGCTGCGGGGGCCGGCGACGCGGAGGGCTACTACGCGGAGAACTACGTCTTCCACGCCGTCGTCTACCGCGCCTGCCGCAACGCCTTCCTCAGCGAGCAGGCCCGGCTGCTGAGCCGGCGGCTCGCGCCCTACCGCCGGCTCCAGCTTCGCGCCCGCCACCGGCTCGGGCAGTCCCTGGCCGAGCACGAGGGCATCGTCGCGGCCATCCTCGCCGGCGACGACGTGCGCGCGTCCGAGCGCCTGCGCGCCCACGTCGTGGTGCAGGGCGACCGCTTCGCCGACCTGATGGCGGGCCTGCGCTCGCTCAGCGACGCCGCCTGAAACCGAACCCTACGCCTGCGCACCCGCCTCGCCGAAGTTGGCGGCGATCACGGTCTTCTTGCCGCGGATGTGCTCGCGCATCAGCAGCGAGAGGGCGGTGCCGTCGCGGGCCCGCAGCAGCACGATCATCCGGTCGTGCTCGGAGACGGCCCGCGCCCATTGTTCGGGGGTCTGGTGGGCGGAGTAGCGCGAGCGCTGGATGCGGCCCGACAGGCTGACGTAGATGCTCGACAGGATGGGGTTGCGCGCTTCCGCCATGATCGCCTGATGGATGCGGCGGTTGCGGCTGAAATACTCGACCTCGTCGCCGGCCTTCCAGGCCGCGACCATGACGTCGTGGTCCGCCTCGATCGCATCGATCTCGGCGTCCGCGATGCCGCGGCAGGCGAGGTCGGCCGCGGTGGCCTCTAGCCCGGCGATCACCTCCAGCATGTCCTCGATCTCCTGCTCGGAGATGCTGGCGACGCGCGCGCCGCGGTTCGGCAGCAGTTCGAGCAGCCCCTCGGTCGCCAGGATCTTGATCGCCTCGCGCAAGGGGGTGCGCGAGATGCCGAAACGCTCGGTGAGTTCACCCTCGTTGACCCGGGCGCGGGGCTCCATCTCCCCCGACTCGATGAGGTCGCGCATCCGGTCGGCGACCTCGTCGTGCAGGTAACGCCGGCTGATGCCGAGGCCGGGTTCGATCTTGTTCATCTGCGCGGGATGCGATCACGTGAGGTGTCGAGGCCATTCTACGTTATGCGCCGTGCAAATCAGTGTCCATGCACCAGGGCACGATCGAGCACGCGGGCCACATGTTCCGCATGCAGCCCGAGCCCGTCGTGGATCTGGTGGCGGCAGGAGGTGCCGTCGGCGACCACGAGATCGCCGGGGCCGGCCTTGCGCAGGGCGGGAAACAGCGCCAGCTCCGCCATGGCCAGGGACACGTCGAGGGTGTCGGCGCCGTAGCCGAAGGCGCCGGCCATGCCGCAGCAGCTCGACTCGATCGGGCGCACGTCGAGGCCCGGCACCATCCGCAGCACGGATTCCACCGAGCCCATCACCCCGAAGGACTTCTGGTGGCAATGGCCGTGCAGGTGCGCGACCCGGCCGCCCTGATCCTCGAGCGCCAGGTCGATCCGCCCGGCGGCGAGGTCGGCGGCGAGCAGTTCCTCGAACAGGAGGCTCTGCCGGGCAAGCTGCGCCGTGTCCGCCCCGGGCAGGAGCGCGGCGAACTCGTCGCGGAAGGTCAGCAGGCAGGAGGGCTCCAGGCCGACGACGCGGGCGCCGGCCCGCACGAAGGGCAGCAGGGTATCCCGCGTGCGCCGCGCCTCCGCCCGCGCCCGCTCGGTCTGGCCGGAGGCGAGGTACGTGCGCCCGCAGCAGAGCGGCCGGCGGCCCCGGACGGGGTAGACCCGGTGGAGCCGGTAGCCCGCCGCGATCAGCACCCGCTCGGCGGCCTCCAGGTTCTCCCGCTCGAAGGCGCGGTTGAAGGTGTCGCCGAACAGGATCACGTCGCGGAAGTCGCCGCTGACGTCGCCGGGATGGGCCGGCTCGCCCACCTCGCTCCAGGCCCGGCGCCAGCGCGGCAGGGACCGCCGGGCCGACAGGCCGGCCACGCGCTCCGACAGCCGCGCCAGGGTGGGATGGCGGTCGCGCAGGTTGAGGAGCGGCGCGAGGTGCGCGGCGAGGCCCGCATAATGCGGCATCCAGCCGATCAGGCGGTCCTTGAGGGGCAGGCCGTGGCGGGCATGGTAATGGTGCAGGAACTCGACCTTCATCCGCGCCATGTCGACCCCGGTCGGGCATTCCCGGCGGCAGGCCTTGCACGAGACGCACAGGTCCATCGCGCGCTTCATCTCGGGGCCGGTGAAGGCGTCCGGCCCGAGCTGCCCCGAGATCGCCAGCCGCAGGGAATTGGCCCGGCCGCGGGTGAGGTGCTGCTCCTCGCGCGTCGCCCGGTAGGACGGGCACATCGCCCCGCCGGCGAGCTTCCGGCAGGTGCCGTTGTTGTTGCACATCTCGACGGCGCCACCGAAGCCGCCCCACTCCGACCAGTCGAGCGCCGGGGCCGTGGGTCGGCTCACGGCGTAGCCTGGGGAGAACCGCATCAGGCTGCGGTCGTCCATCGCCATCGGCCGCACGATCTTGCCGGGGTTGAGGCGGTTCCCGGGGTCGAAGCCGTCCTTCACCGCCTCGAAGGCGCGGGTCAGCCGGGCGCCGAACAGCGGCTCGACGTATTCGGAGCGCGAGATGCCGTCCCCGTGCTCGCCGGAATAGGAGCCCTTGAACCGGCGGACCAGTTCGGCGGTCTCGTCGGCGATCGCCCGCATCGTCCGCACGTCGCCCCCGTCCTTCATGTTCAGGATCGGGCGGACATGAAGGCAGCCGACGGAGGCGTGGGCGTACCAGGTGCCTCGCGTGCCGTGCCGCGTGAACACGTCGGTGACGGCGTCGGTGTAGTCGGCCAGATGCTCCAGGGGGACGGCACAATCCTCGATGAAGGAGACGGGCTTGGCGTCCCCCTTCATCGACATCATGATGTTGAGGCAGGCCTCACGCACCTCCCACACCGACCTCTGGCGGGCGGGCTCCAGGATCTCGACCACGGCGCCGGGGAAGCCGTGGTCGGCCATGCAGGCATCCAGGCGCTTCAGGTCCCGCTTCAGCCCGGCGAGGTCTTCGCCCGCGAACTCCGCCAGCAGCAGGCAGTTCGGCGTGCCGCGGGTGATGTCGGCCAGCGTCGCCCGGAACAGGGGGATGTCGGCGCCCAGCACCAGCACGTTGTTGTCCACGAGTTCGACCGCCACCGGATCGAGATCGACGATGTGGCGAGTCGTCTCCATCGCGTCCCGGAACGACGGGAAGTGGCACACCCCCATCACCCGGTGGGCCGGCAGGCGGGAGAGTTTCAGGGTGACGGAGGTGGTGGCGGCCAGCGTCCCCTCGGAGCCGACCAGCAGGTGGGCGAGGTTCGGGCGCGCCTCGATCAGGGCGTCGAGGTTGTAGCCGCCGACCCGGCGCTGCACCCGGGGATAGCGGGCGGCGATCTCGTCGCGGTTGGCCTCAGCCAAGGAGCGCATCCGCCGGGCGAGGTCCTCCGCGCGGGCCGAGCCCGTCACCCCGTCCGTCTCGTTGCCCGTGAGCCCGAAGCCGAAGGGCGCGCCGTCGTGGAACAGAGCCTCCATCGCGAGCACGTTGTCGCTCATCTTGCCGTAGCGCAGTGAACGGGCACCGCAGGAATTGTTGCCGGCCATGCCGCCGATGGTGCAGCGGGTCGCCGTCGAGGGTTCGACGGGAAAGAACCAGCCATCCGCCTTCACCCGGGTGTTCAGGCGCTCCAGCACGAGGCCCGGCTCGACCGTGACGGTGCCTCCCTCCGGGTCGTAATGCGTGATGCCGTCGAGGTGGCGCGAGCAGTCGACCACCAGGCCGGAGCCGATCGGCTGGCCGTTCTGCGAGGTGCCGCCCCCGCGCAGGATCACCGGCACCCCGTGCTCGGCGGCGATCTGGAGGGTCGCGGCGATGTCGGCGGCGCTGCGCGGCAGCACCACGCCCGCCGGCATGATCTGGTAGATCGAGGCATCGGTAGCGTAGCGGCCGCGGGTGAAGGCATCGAAGCGCACCTCCCCCCGGAGCGCCTCGGCCAGGCGCCTGGCGAGCCCCGCCCCCTGCCGCAACGCCGCCCGCGGACTCGCCGCCGTCCCTGCCGCCACGCGCCTGCCTCCTCCGCGCGGCGGCATCGGCCGCACGTCCTTGGAATGCATATAAGATTCAAGCCGGGTAAGGCAGCCCCACAGGGCGATCGGTCGCGCGGGGACTCCGTGTCTGAACGTCGTCTCGGCTTGACAATGTTCCTGTTTTGTGCTTGATACCCGCCATCCGCTGCCCCGCGGCGACGGAGCGATCCGCCGCCGTCCGACAGGGGGTCCTTCCGCAGGTCGAGCGGCGGGGCCTGGGCAGGGGAGCGGTGCCCGCGTCGGTGGCTTCAGCGGCCATCGCCCCGGGCGGCGCGTCCGATGCGGGATCGGCTCGGGCCGTGGCGTGAGAGGGGCGGCAGGATCGCCCGGCGCGTGGGAGCAAATGCCCCGTGCCCCGACCCGGTTCTGGGCCCATCCTGAGCAACCTGCGGATCCGCGCCACTACGAGCGCGGAGCTAGTTGGAAGGCTACCGACGGTGGCGTCGGGATTCCCGCGGGGCGTCCGCCCCGACAGGACCGACGACACGGGGCCGCAGGATCGGATCGGGCCGGAGACACCGCGACGAGAAGATGGCCGACCGGTCCGACGACGGGATCGTCCGGCCACGGGGCGCCGCGGGGATCGGTATCCGCGCGCACTACCAACCAGGGTCCCCGCGGCGTCCCGCGTCCCCTGCTCCCGGCCATGCCTCCGGCGGATTCGTTTCCGCGCGGGGTCGCTTGCGCTTGGACCCACGTCGGACGATGCGGATCGCATTCGGAGGCCATCCGATCCGGAGAATGCTAGAATGGGGCGGCCTCCTCCCGATCCGCCTCGCGAGACGAGCCAGCCCCGTGACGATCGATCTCTACAGCGACACCCAGACGCGCCCGACCCCCGGCATGCGCGAGGCCATGGCGCGGGCCGAGGTCGGCGACGAGCAGTCGGATTCCGACCCGACCACGCGGGCCCTGTGCGAACGCGTGGCCGCTCTGCTCGGCCAGGAGGACGGGGTGTTCATGCCGTCCGGCACCATGTGCAACCTCGTCTCGATCCTGGTGCAGACCCAGGCCGGCGACGAGATCGTGGTGGACGACCAGTCCCACATCTACAACACCGAGGCCGCGGGTTCGGCCGCCATCGGCGGCGTCTCGGTGAAGGCGCTCCCGACGCCGGCCGGCCTCTACACCCCGGAGGCGTTCCGCGCCGCGATCCGCGAGCCCGCCCGCACGGCGCCGCGCACCGCCCTGGTCTCGGTGGAGCAGACCACGAGTTTTTCGGGCGGTTCGGTCTGGGCGCTGCCCGACATGCGGGCGATCCGCGACATCGCCCACGCCCACGGCCTCAAGGCGCATATCGACGGGGCGCGCCTCTTGAACGCCGTGGCCGCCACCGGCATCCCGGCCGCGGACTACGCCGCGGGGTTCGACAGCGTCTGGCTCGACCTCAGCAAGGGCCTGGGCTGCCCGGTCGGCGCGGTCCTGTGCGGATCGAAGCGGTTCGTGGTCGAGGCCTGGCGCTGGAAGTACCGGCTCGGGGGCGCCATGCGCCAGTCCGGGGTGCTCGCGGCCGCCGGGCTCTACGCCCTGGACCACCACGTCGTGCAACTGGCGACCGACAACGCCAACCTGCACGCGTTGCACCGGGGCATCGCCGACGTGCCGGGCCTCGGGTTCGAGGGTAATGCGGGGCACTCCAACATCCTGTGCTTCTCCGTCGAAGCACTCGGGGTCGATGCGGCGGCCTTCGCCGCCGCTTGCCTCGCCGAGGACGTGAGGGTGCGGGCGATCGGCGCCCACCAGATCCGCGCGACCACCCATCTCGACGTGGACCGGGCCGGCATCGAGCGGGCGGCCGACGTGATCCGGGCGGTGGCTGAGACCTTTCACGATCGGGCCGCGTCGTGAGCGCTGCCATGGGAGACGCGATGCAGGCCTACCGGACCCTCGAACGGCGCTTCGCCCGCCTCTCGGCGCTGGGCGGCGCCACCGGCATCCTCGGCTGGGACAGCCAGGCGCTGATGCCGGACGGCGCGGCCGAGGGGCGGGCGGAGCAGCTCGCCGTCCTGCGCGGGCTCTCCCACGAGATCCTGACCGCCCCGGAGACGGCCGAGGCGCTCGCTGCGGCGGAGGCGGAATCCGGCGATTCGGACCCCTGGCGCGCCGCCAACCTGCTGGAGATGCGCCGCGCCCACGCCCATGCCTCGGCCGTCCCGGCCGACCTCGTCGAGGCCAGTTCCCGCGCCTGCTCGAAGGCCGAGATGGTCTGGCGCGAGGCGCGACGGGACGCCGATTTTTCGCGGTTGGCGCCGCACCTGGCCGAGGTTCTGCGGCTCCAGCGGGAAATCGGCCGGGCCAAGGGCGAGGCCCTCGGTCTGTCCGTCTACGACGCCCTGCTCGACGGCTACGATCCGGACCTGCGCCGGGCCACCATCGACCCGCTATTCTACGACCTGCGCTCCTGGCTTCCCGGCTTGGTGGCGCGGGCGCGCGACCGGCAGGCGGAAGAGCCTGAGCCGCTGCCGGTCGAAGGGCCGTTCCCGGTGGAGGCCCAGCGCCGCCTCGGCCTGTCCCTGATGCGGAGCCTCGGCTTCGATTTCGCCCGCGGGCGCCTCGACGTGAGCCTGCACCCGTTCTGCGGCGGCGCGACCGACGACGTGCGCATCACCACCCGCTACGACGAGGCCGATTTCGGCCGGGCGATGATGGGCGTGCTGCACGAGACCGGCCACGCGCTCTACGAGCAGGGCCGCCCGGCCGGGTGGCGCCACCAGCCCGTGGGCGAGGCCCGCGGCATGAGCCTGCACGAGAGCCAGTCGCTCATCGTGGAGATGCAGGCCTGCCGCTCGGCGGAGTTCTTCGCCTACCTCGCGCCGCTGCTGCACGCGGAGTTCGGCGGCTCCGGGCCGGCCTGGACGCCGGAGAACCTGCACCGGCTGCACACGCGGGTCGCCCCCGGCTTCATTCGGGTCGATGCCGACGAGGCGACCTACCCGGCCCACATCCTGCTGCGCTACGAACTGGAGACGGCGATGCTCGCCGGCGACCTCGCGGTCGCGGACCTGCCCGGCGCCTTCGACGACGGCCTGCGCGACCTCCTCGGCCTCGACGTGCCGGACGACCGCCTCGGCTGCCTCCAGGACATCCACTGGCCGAGCGGCGCCTTCGGCTATTTCCCGACCTACACGCTCGGCGCCATGGCCGCCGCGCAGCTGTTCCGGGCGGCCACCTCCGCCGAGCCGGACATCCTGCCGGGGCTGGCGCTCGGCGACTTCGCCCCCTTGCGCGGCTGGCTGCGGCAGGCGGTACATGCCAAGGGCAGCCTCCTGACCACCGACGCCCTGCTCACGCAGGCGACGGGCACACCGCTGCGGACCGCCGCCTTCCGGCACCACCTGGAGACGCGCTACGGCGGGGCCGCGTAGGGGGCGCCGTCACAGTTCCAGCACGTCCACCGCGTCGCCCAGCCTGTCGCGGGCGAGATCGGCGACGTGGCGGTGGTGGGTGAACAGGATCGGCTGCACCGTGGCGCCGATTGCAGCGAGCGTCTCCAGGCCGTGGGCGGTGCGTGCGTCGTCGAAGGTCGAGAACAGGTCGTCGCCGATGAAGGGAGCCGGCTCGGCGCCCGCGGCGTAATCCTCGAGGTAGGCGAGCCGCAGGGCTAGGTAGAGCTGGTCCCGGGTGCCCTCGCTCAGGCCCTCCACGGGGACGAGGGCGCCGGATGCGCGACGGCCCGCGATCCGGGGCGTGTCCGCCTCGTCGTAATCCTGCGCGAGGCCGGCGAAGGCCCCGCCGGTGAGGGACGCGAACAGGCCACCCGCCCGCGCCAGCAGAGGGTCCTGCTGGCCGGCGCGCTGCCGGGCGATGGCCGAGCCGAGCAGGAGGTGCGCGAGCCGCAGCACCGCCCATTGCCGGGCATCGGCCTGGAGGTCGGTCTCGGCGGCCTTGCGCTGGGCCTGGGCCAGTTCCGCCCCGGTCCCCGCTTCGAGTTCGGCGCGCCGCCGCTCGTTCCGGTCGCGCTCCGCGAAGACCAGACAGCCCCGCTGCTCCTGCTCCGCGTCGTCCATGGCGAGGCGCACGAGGTCCGCCTCTATCGCATCGGCCGACAGGCCGGCGAGGTCCCCCCGCAGGCTCGCCTCGCCGCATCCGTCGGCCGCGCGCATGAGGCCGCTCCGGCGGCTGGCGAGTTCGCTGCGCAGGCCGCTCCGGACGCCGAGCCTGGCATGCAGCGCCTCGATCTCGGGCAGCGCCGCGCCATCGAGGTCGGGCATCACCTCGCCGAGGTGCCCGCGCATCGCGGCCTGTGCAGCCTCCAGGGCACGCAATGCTTCCCCGGCGGATCGCTCGGCCTCGTCGCGCCGCCGGATCATGTCCCTGCGTCGGGCCTCGTCCGCGCGCGCCTCTCCCAGCCGCGCATGCAGCGTCCGCATCGCCGTGCCCGGCGGCAAATCCGCCAGGTCCGGCGCCGTGGCCGCGACCAGCTGCGCGGCCGACGAACGATAGGCCTCCATGTCGCGGCGGAGTCCGGCGACGCGCCCGAGGCGGTTGTCTCGGTCGGCCAGCGTCGAAGGCACCGCACGCCATGCTTCGAGGGCGCTCTCCGCCTCCTCCGGCCGGGATTCCCCACCGAGCCCGAAGACGGCGAGCGCCTCGGCCCAGCCGGCTCGCCAGAGGACCTGCCGCCCTTCGGTCTCGTCCAGCGCTGCCTTGAGACGAACGATGCCGGCCGCGGCGGCGCCCAGCCGGGCCGTCACCTCACGGGTCGCATCCCAGCGGTTGCCCAGCGCCGCGACGCGCTCCTCCAGTCGTGCGAGGACGGCGGCCACGTCCCGCGTGGCGAGGTCGTCGAGCCCGACGCGGCGACCGAGCTCCGACAGCGGCCCGCGGGCGGCCTCGACGCGCTCCGAGAGCAGGGCGCAATCGATGCGGCGGGCGTCGAGGTCCTGCTGGGCCTCGATCAGGTTTTCCGCCTCCGTCAGCCAGGCCGCCATCTCGGCCGGCGTCGCCGGCTCGATCCCCGCCGGCCGCCAAGCCTCCTGCCAGGCGGCCAAACCCTCCACGGCCTCGGCCGCGACCGCTTCGAGAGTGTGCCGGGCGGCGCTCTCCTCCTCCGCCTCGACGGCCAGGCGCTGGCGGTCGGCGGCGTGCTCGGCGACGCGGGCCGCGTCCGCCGCCAAGTCGTCGGCCACGCGGTCGGCGGCGTGCACGGCGCGCTCGTAATCCGCCAGGTCGGCGGGCGCGGCACGGGTGCCGGCCGAGAGGGCGTCCCGCAGCACCGTGAAGCCGCGGTCCCGCTCGGCGCGCAGGCCGTCGAGTTCGTCCCGCGTCGCGATCGCGCGCCCGGCCTCCCGCTCCCGCAGGCTCCTGCGCGTGGCGGCGAGCGCCCGGGACGCCGACTCCACCCGTTCGAGAGCCCGTTGGCGCTCCCGGTCCTTGGCGTCCAGGAGCGCCCTGTAGCGCGCGACGGTCTCGGACGCGGGCAGCGGGGCACGCGCGAGCGCGGCAACGTCCGCCACCGGTGGCGACATCCGGGCGGCCTGTCCGCGCAGGACCTGCTCGGCCCGCCGGATCGTAGCATCCAGGGCGGCCTGTTCGGCGACGGCGCTCCGCACGGGTGCGAAGCTCCGCAGGGCCTCGCGCAGGGGCGCCGGATCGACGGGCGAGCCGCCCTCGGCCACCTGACGGGCGAGGCCGGCATGCTCGGCTTCGGCGCCCGCGAGGTCCCGCTGCAGGCGCTCAATCGCGTTCGAGAAGTCGCGCCCGTCCCGGATCAGGCATTCCACGCGGGTCCTCGCGGCGTCCGTGGGCTGAGCCCGGACGAGGGCATCCGCGTCGGGCAAGCCGATCCGCGCGGCCAGCCGGTCGAGGTCGGCCCCGAACCGGTCGGCCTCAGCCTGGATGCGCGGCAGGTCGACGGCCCCCTTGTCGAAGCGGTCGATGCCCTGAAACCCCTGGAGGATCTCGTCCGCGTGCGCGATCAGGGCCGCGTCGACGGGCAGGGCGGCGATGTCGGCGCGCGCCGCCGAGAGGGCGGACTGGAGGCGGGCCTCCTCGGCCTGCGCCGCACGCAGCCCGTCGAGGACGGTCCCGAGGCGGAGGATCCAGGCATCGCCCGCCTCCACGAGGCCGGCATCGGTCTCGGCGCGTTCAGTCAGGGCGTCGATCTCGGCGATCATGGGCCCGACGCGCTTCAGGCGCTCCAGCCTGGCGCGCTCAGTGGCGATGCGCTCGCGCTCGCTCCGGATCCCGTCGAGGCCGCCGGCCGCAGCCTCGATCGCATCGTTCAACGCCCGCCAATCGCTCGCCCGCAGGCTGGTGTCGCGGATCGCCTTGCGCGCCTCCTCGTAGCGCTCGAGCGCCTGGTAGAAGCTGCGCTTCTGCGACGCCCGCGGAGTGAAGATCCTCTGCGCCTCCTCGTCGAGTTCGGCTTGAAGCGCCGTGTAGCCCCGCAGGCCGGACCCGGCCGCGATCAGGCTGGCACCGAGTTCGCCCTGCGCATCGAGCATCTCCTCGCCGCCCCCGCGCAGGGCTCCCGCATCGAGGCCGAAAGCGCGGCAGAACACCGCGCGGGTCAGCCCCCCGAGAAAGGGCGTGAGCGCATTGTCCGGCAGGGGACCGTCGGCGGCATCGACCAGGGTGTTGCGGTTGCCCTTACGGCGGCGGAAGGCGAGGCGGCGCCCGTCGGCCGCGGCGATCTCGGCGGCCAGCCGCATCTGCGGCATCTCGTGCAGGAAGGCGTAGCGGGTGCGTGCTTCGATGCCGAAGAGCAGGTCGGTGACGGCAGCCAGCGCCGAACTCTTGCCGGCCTCGTTGGCGCCGAGCACCACGTGCAGGCGCGCGTCCGGGCGGAACTGCACCGTCCTGTCGGTGAAGGGGCCGTAGCGTTCGAGGCCGAGGCTGAGGATGCGCATGGACCGGGCTCAGCAGCGGCGGCCGGAGAGGCGGCCGAGGATCAGCGCCTCGGCCTCGGCGCACAGGGCATCGATGTCGTCGGCGAGGTCCCCGTCCTCGCCGGCAGCGCCCGCCGGCATCTTCCCCCGGATCTCGGCCAGCGCCGCCGCGGCGCGGGCGCGGAACTCGGGGTCGCGGTCGAGGTCGGCGAGAAGTGCGGCCGGGTCGATCGCGGCCGCCGGTCCGGTGGCCGAAGGTCCCGCAGCGCGGGGGCGGCTGGTCTCGATCTTCATGCGCTCCAGCCAGATGTCCTCGTGCACCCGATGGGCCGCGGCCTGGATCTCCGCCGTCAGCCCCTCCCGGTCGGCCATCAGCCGGTCGTGCACGGACGTCTGCCCGGTCAGGTGCACCCGCAGGGCCACGAGGCGCCCCGCGGCGACCTGGGCGAAGGGCCTGAGTGCCGTCTCCACCGCGGCGACGGCTTCGCTTTCCCGGGCGATGCCGTCGAGGTCGACGGTAAGCCTGTCGAACCGGGCATGGTCCACGATCAGCCGGCGGAACCCCGACACCTGCCCGTCCGTCACGTCGACGGCCACCGCGCCCTTCTCCCCGCACTCGCGGATGCTGCGGCCCTGGAGGTTGCCGGGAAACACGATCCAGGGATCGCGCGACAGGACCGCGTGCTCGTGGATGTGGCCGAGCGCCCAGTAGGCGTAGCCGCGCCCCGCGAGGTCGGCGATGGAACAGGGGGCGTAGGTCTCGTGGGCGGCATAGCCGGTGCAGGATGTGTGCAGCACGCCGATGTTGAACCAGCCCGGCACGGCGTCGGGATAGGTCAGGGACAGGTTCTCGCTCACCGCCCGATCGGCGAAGCTGCGCCCGTGCAGCGCCACCTTGTGGGCGTCGAGCGGGATTGTCTCGGCCCGTTTCGTAGAGAAGACGCGCACGGAAGGCGGCAGGGTGATCGAGCGGGTGATGACGCTCTCGGCGTCGTGGTTACCGCGCACCAGGACCACCGGAATGCCGGCCCGGTCGAGGCGGGCCACCTGGCGGGTGAAGAACAGGCCGATGGTGTTGTCGGCCCAGTCGCCGTCGTAGACGTCGCCTGCCACGATCAGGAAAGCCACCTCCTGCTCGATCGCCAGGCTCACAAGGTCCTCGAAGGCTGCGCGGCCGGCGGAGGCGAAACGCCGGGCGACCTCGGCGTCCCGGCCCGAGAGACCGGCCAGCGGGGAGCCGAGGTGCAGGTCGGCCGCGTGGATGAAACTGAAGCGGGTCATGGGCGGCGGGACTCTTGCCGTTCGCGCACGCCTGCATCAACCGGTAAGGGAGGGCCGTCCCCCGGTTCCTGGACGGCGGAGCTCCCGCCGTCCTCGCGAAAACGTGAGGGACGACGATCCTCGGTTCAGCCGTGATTCACCGGCACGACCGTTCGATCCGCCAAAGTCGGATGGAGGCCGTCGATGCGCCCGTTCCCCCGTTTCGTCGCGCGCTGGCTCGCCCTCGCCTGTGCCTGCCTCGCCTTGGCCCCCCCCGCCCGCGCCCAGGCGCCGGAGAAGCGCATCGCCCTTGTCGTCGGCAACGCCGCCTATGCGGCGGGCGCGCTGCCGACCACGGCGAACGACGCGGGTCTGGTGGCGCAGACGCTCCAGGCGGCCGGGTTCGACGTGGTCGGTGCCCGCGACCTCGACGAGGCGGCCCTGCGCCAAGCGCTGCGCGACTTCCTCGACAAGGCTGCCGCCTCCGGGCCCGAGACCGTCGCCTTCGTTTACCTCGCCGGCTACGGCCTCCAGCTGGAGGGCGAGAACTACTTCGCCCCCGTGGACGCGCGCATCGGCGTGGCCTCCGACGTGCCGGTGGCGACGCTGCGGGTCTCCGATTACGCCAAGCGGCTCGCCGCCTTGCCGCTGAAGGCCCGCTTCCTCGTGCTCGATTCAGGCCGCCGCAATCCGTTCGTGCGCAGCGGCGAGCCGCTCGCGGGCGGCCTCGCCCTGGTGGAGGCCGAGCCCGGCAGCCTGATCGCCTTCAACGCCGCCCCCGGCACGGTGGGGCCGGAGGAGGGCGGTCCCTACGGCGCCTACGCGCAGGCACTGGTGGAGATGATCCGCGAGGGCGGCCTCCCGCCCGCCGCCTTGTTCGAGCGGGTACGCCTGCGCGTGGCCGAGACCACCAAGGGCGGCCTCGTGCCCTGGGACGCGGCCCGGATCGAGGCGCCGTTCCAATTCTTCCAGCGGGCCGCGGAGGCGCCGCCGGCCGCCCGGCCGGAGCAGGTCGCCGCCCTGCGCGAGCGGCCCTTGCGCGAGATCGGGGCCCGGGACGCCTACGCCCTCTGCCTCCAGCGCGATACGCTCCAGGGCTACCTGGACTTCATCGCGGCCTATCCCGGCGATCCCCTGGCCGCGCGTGCGCGGGCGATCGTCGCCGCCCGGCGCGAGGCGGTGACGTGGCGCCGGACCTGGCTCGCCAACACGCCGGACGCCTACTGGAGCTACCTGACCCGGTATCCCCGCGGGCCCCATGCCTGGGAGACGCGCCGGCGCCTCGCCTCCCTCTCGGCGGCGCTCCAGCCGCCGCCGCGCTTTACCGCCTTCGCCTACGACGTGCCGCCGCCCCCGCCGGAGGAGATCGTCTACGTGGAGCGGCCGGCGCTCTATTTCGACGATCCGGTCTACGCTTTCGCGCCGCCGCCCCCGCCGCCG
>NZ_BPRB01000057.1 GCF_022179685.1 Methylobacterium trifolii | reverse complement strand
CGCGGGCCACCCTCCCCCGATCTCAAGTCGGGCTTGCCCGACTTGAGCAATCTGGATGCAGATCTCGGGCAAGCCCGAGATCTGTTTGGGGGAGGGAGAGCCGCGCATCGCACCGTCCACCTGCGTCCGGGCGCCGACCTCGCCGGCTTCCGCATCGCGCTGCGCGGGCTCGTGGCCGGGAACATCCCGCCCGAGTGTGTGACATGGTCGGCCGGCGACGCTCCGAGCCTGTTCGGGGCGGGCGCGTTCGAGGAATCCGCCCCGCCCGTCGCCCTGCCCAAGGCGGTGGCCGGGCTGATCCCGATGGTGGTGCCCCACCGCGATCCCGAGCGCTACGCCCTGCTCTACGGCCTGGTCTGGCGGGTCCTGCACGGGGAGCGACACCTGCCCGAGATCGCCAGCGACCCGCTGGTCCACCGGCTCGGTGGGATGCGCAAGGCCATCGGCCGCGACCTGCACAAGATGCACGCCTTCCTGCGCTTCCGCCGGACGGAAAGTCTGGAGGGCGAGCGGTTCGTGGCGTGGTTCGAGCCGGACCACCACATCCTGGAGGCGGCCGCCCCCTTCTTCGTGGACCGCTTCCGTTCGCTCGCCTGGTCGATCCTGACGCCGGAGGGCTCCGCCCACTGGGACGGCACGGCGCTTCGCTTCGGGCCGCCGGGCGACCGGGCCGCCCTGCCGGAGGGCGACGGCTTCGAGGCGGGCTGGCGGGACTATTACGAGAGCACCTTCAACCCGGCCCGCACCAACCTGAAGGCGATGCGGGCGGAGATGCCGAAAAAGTACTGGCACAACCTGCCGGAGACCGCCGCCATCCCCGGCCTCGTCCGGGCGGCGGCCGGCCGCACCGCGCAGATGATCGAGAGGGAACCGCAGATGCCCGCAAAGCGCGACCCCGTCCGGGCCGTGGCCGCCATGGCCGACCAGGACCCGAAGACGCTGGCCGCCCTCAACGCCATCATCCGACGCTCCGAGCCCCTGGTGCCGGGCGCGACGCAGGCCGTGCTCGGCGAGGGACCGCCCGGCGCGACGATCGCCTTCGTCGGCGAGCAGCCGGGCGACCAGGAGGACCGGCAGGGCCGCCCCTTCGTCGGCCCGGCCGGGCAGGTGCTGATGCGCGCGATGGAGGAGGCCGGCCTGAGCCGGGCGGACAGCTACCTCACGAACGCGGTCAAGCACTTCAAGTTCGAGGAACGCGGCAAGCGCCGCATCCACCAGAAGCCGACGGCCGGCGAGGTCAGCCACTACCGCTGGTGGCTCGACCGGGAGCTGGACTTCGTCGCCCCCAGGCTCGTGGTGGCCCTGGGCGCCACCGCCGTGCTGGCGCTGACCGGCAAGGCCATCCCGATCACCCGCGCCCGCGGGCCCTTCCGCTTCGACCGCCGCGACACCCCCTTCCAGGGCTTCATCACGGTCCACCCCTCCTACCTGCTGCGCCTGCCGGACGAGGCCAAGGCGGAAGCCTACGCGGCCTTCGTCGCCGACCTGCGGCGGGTGGCGGACCTGGGACGGGAACTTTCCGGATGAGGGCGGGTTGCGTCCCGCGATCGGCCGAAGGAGAAGCGCGGATGCACGTGCCCCCTCGGCATCGAGGGCGGCCGCCGTGAGGCAGCGATGACCGAGGCTGAACGCGCCATCGTCCGAAACGCCTACGCGAAGCAGATCGTCCACGCGGCCGGGACGGACGATCCGCGCCTGGAAGAGGCGCTGGCCACGATCCGGCGGGAGGATTTCCTGCCGCCGCCGCCCTGGCAGATCATGCATCTGGCCAGCGGCTCCAGCGCAGGGCCGGTCGCGGATGCGGTCTATCTCTATCAGGACGCGCCCGTGGCGATCCTGGCCGAGAAGCGGCTTAACAACGGGCAGCCCTCGTTCCTGACGCGCCTCATCGCGGCGGGAAATTTCGAAGCCGGCGCGCATGCGGTGCATATCGGCACCGGCACGGGCTACTACACGGCCGTGATCGGCCGTCTCGTCGGGCCGACGGGCCGCGTCACCGGGATCGAGATCGAACCGGGCCTGGCCGCGCAGGCGGCGTCGAACCTCGCGCGGTTCCCGCACGTCCGGGTCGTGTCGGGCGACGGCACGGCGCTGCCGCTCGACCCCGCCGACGTGGTGTTCGTGAATGCCGGCGCGGCGCGCCCGGCCGATGCGTGGCTCGACGCCCTGAAGCCCGAAGGCCGCCTGATCCTGCCGCTCACCCTCGGCTTCACCACGGAGCAGGGGCAGGCGATGACCCGGGGCGCGGTCTTCCGGATCACCCGGCAGGCGGACGGCTACGCGGCGCGCTGCCTGTCCCGAACCGTGATCTACCCCTGTGCGGGCTCGCGCGACCGGGACGCGGAAGCGGCCCTGGCCGCGGCCTTCGCCAAGGACGGCATTGGCCGGGTGACACGGCTGCACCGAACGGACGACCTGCCCGAGGACCGCTGCTGGCTGCGCGCACCGGGGTGGAGCCTCGCCTACGATTAGACGGCTCGAATCCACGAAGAAGCGGACCTCGTTGCCCTTCGGCCGGAGGCTACCACAGTGATAGACTGCCATCGTGCCTGAACGAAGCTTCGTCTACACAACCCACGCCGTCGAGACCCTCGCCCATCGTGCGATCGAGCCTGGCTGGGTCGAGGCGGCCGTCCTGGCTCCCGATGCGGAAGAACCGGACCCGGTTTATCCGGAACGGACGCGCGCTTATCGCGCCGTGCCGGAGCGTGGTGGCCGTATTCTGCGTGTGGTATATGCCCAGGATGGCAGCACCTGCCGGATCATAACGGCATTCCTCGATCGCGGACGGAAGCGGAGCGGGACGTGAGAACGCGATACGACCCCGAAGCCGACGCCTTCTACCTGCGGCTCGCCGAGGGTGAGATCGTGGACAGCGAGGAAGTCCGTCCGGGCATCGTGTTGGATTTCGACGCGCAGGGCCGCGTCGTCGGGATCGAGATCCTGGACGCGACCGAGCACGTGGCCGAAGGCGCAGATCTCGCGCATCTCACCGCCGCCTGAGGCGGACCCGTCCCCGCTTCGCGCGGTCGGTACAGCTAAAAAATCACCCCTCCGCGGCGTCTTCCTTGTGCGGGCGCAGTTCCGGCGCGCCCTGCTCGATCTCGGCCTCGGTCGGGGCCTCGGCGCGGCTTTCGGAGCGGCTCGAATCCACGAAGAACCGGGCCTCGCCCTCCTTCAGGCCGAGGCTGCGCAGGGCGTAGAAGGTCATGCCGAAGGCCAGTTCCCGCTCGCCCATCAGCACGAGGCCGACCTTCTCCTCCTCCATCCGGCGGCGCTCGGAATCGCTGTGGGTGCGGATCAGGGTGTCGATGGCGGGGTTCGCCTCGCGGGCGATGGCGACCAGGCGCTGGGCCTGGTGCGAATCCGGGTTGGCCAGCACCAGGAGCCGGGCCTGGGCGATGTCGGCGGCCGCCAGGATGCCGGGGGCCGAGGCGTCGCCGAACACCGCCTCCAGCCCGGCCTGGCGCAGTTCGAGCACGCGGCGGCGGTCGCGGTCCACCACCACGTAGGGGAAGTCCCAGGCGGCCAGGGCCTTGCCGATGCTGCTGCCGACCCGGCCGTAGCCGACGATGACCGCGTGGCCCCGGTGGGGCGGCGCGGGCTCCGACACGGCGACCTGCCCCGCCTCCCGCCGCTCGAAGCGCCGGGCAAGGTCCGGCCGGTCGGCGAAGAAGCGCTCGGCCCGGGCGACGAGGACGAAGAACAGCGGGTTCAGGGTGATCGAGAGCAGGGCGCCCCCGAGGATCAGGTCGCGCCCCTCCGGCGGCAGCAGCTTCAGGGACAGGCCGAGGCCGACGAGGATGAAGGAGAACTCGCCGATCTGGGCGAGGCTCGCGGCGATGGTGAGCGCCGTGCCCACCGGGTGCTTGAAGGCCAGCACGATCGCCACCGCCGCCACCGACTTGCCGAGCATGATCACGCCCAGCACCGCCAGCACCGAGAGGGGCTCGCGGATCAGGATGCCGGGATCGAACAGCATGCCGACCGAGACGAAGAACAGCACCGCGAAGGCGTCCTGCAACGGCAGGCTGTCGGCCGCGGCCTGGTGGCTGAGGTCGGATTCGGCCAGCACCATGCCGGCGAAGAAGGCGCCGAGGGCGAAGGAGACCCCGAAGAGTTCGGCCGAGCCGAAGGCGATGCCGAGCGCCAGCGCCAGGACGGCCAGGGTGAACAGCTCCCGCGAGCCGGTGCGCGCCGCCTGGTCGAGGAGCCAGGGCACGAAGCGGCGGCCGACCACCAGCATCAGCGCCACGAACAGGGCGACCTTGGCGAGCGTGAGCCCCAGCGTCAGCCAGATGCTGTCGGACAGGCCGTGGCCGAGGGCGGCGGCCAGCGTCTGGGCGAGCGAGCGGGCTGTGTCGTGCCCGCCCGCGCCCGCCTCGGCGCCCCCGAGGGACGGGGCGAGCGCGGGCAGCAGCACCAGGGCCAGGACCATGGCGAGGTCCTCCACGATGAGCCAGCCCACCGCGATCCGGCCCTTGTCGCTGTCCAGGAGGTTGCGCTCCTCCAGGGCGCGCAGCAGCACCACGGTGCTCGCCACGGAGAGGGCGAGGCCGAAGACGAGGCCGGCGCCCACGCCCCAGCCCCAGAGCATCGCCAGCCCGCCGCCCATGGCGGTGGCCACCGCGATCTGCACCACGGCGCCGGGCAGCGCGATGGCGCGCACCGCCATCAGGTCCTTGATGGAGAAGTGCAGGCCGACGCCGAACATCAGCAGGATCACGCCGATCTCGGCGAGCTGGCCCGCCAGCTCCTGGTCGCCGACGAAGCCCGGCGTGAAGGGCCCGATGGCGATGCCGGCCACGAGGTAGCCCACCAGCGGCGGCAGCCTGAGGCGCTGGGCCAGCATGCCGAAGACGAAGGCGATCACGAGGCCCAGGGCGATGATGGCGATCAGCGCGGTCGCGTGCGGCACGTCTGTTCCGGTTCCCTTGGTCGTCGAAGCGCAGCGCCACCCGTGCGGGCGCACACACCTCCTCCCCTTAACGGCGCCAAAACTCAACATCCGTGCCGAATCTCACGGCGGCAGCCGCGGCAAAGGCACGCCCCCGACAGAACCGCACAACCGGAGGAAACTCCGCCTGCAACCGGATGTTGTCCTGCATAACATCCGATCCGAGGCGGCCCCATGACAGCGTCGACATCCGTGCCACGGGGCCCCTCGGGCGAGCGTCCCGAGGTTCCGGTTCCGGAGGGCCGCAACGCCACGGTCTGGACGCTGGCCCTCTCGGCCGCCCTGATCGGCCTCGTCGCCCTGCCCCGCCGACAGGGGCCCGCCCCGGACCGGGGCGACCCCGCGCGGAAAACCTCCGGCTCGCACGAGGGGGCGGAGGCCCACGCCGTGGCGCAGGGCGAGGGGGACCGCGGGCGGCAGGCGCAAAAACCCTCCGAGATTCCGGCGGGCGGCTGGAAGGACATCGGCCTGCGGGTGTTCCACGATTTCGGCGAGAACCGCCTCGTCTCGGTGGCGGCGGGCGTGACCTTCTACGTGCTGCTGGCGATCTTCCCGGCGGTCGCGGCCCTGGTCTCCTGCTACGGCCTCGTCGCCGACGTGGGGCAGATCAACGAGCACCTCGCCTCGCTCCAGGGGGTGCTGCCCTCCGGCGCCATCGAGATCGTCGGCGAGCAGGTCAAGCGCATCGCGGCCAAGGGCGACGGCACCCTGGGGCTCACCGTCTTCACCGGCATCCTGCTCTCGGTCTGGAGCGCGAACGGCGGCATGAAGCACGTCTTCGACGCCCTCAACATCGTCTACGAGGAGCGCGAGACCCGCAACTTCGTCTGGCTCAACCTGCGCTCGCTGGCCTTCACCGCGGGCGCGCTGCTGTTCGTCGTCGGCGCGCTCGTCGGCATCGTGGTGCTGCCGGTGGTGTTCAACACGGTCGGCGTTCCGGCCGACGCCTGGTACGTCGCGCTGCTGCGCTGGCCGGTGATGCTGGTGGCCGTCCTGTTCGGCCTCGCCCTGCTCTACCGCTACGGCCCGAGCCGGGACGCGCCGCGCTGGCGCTGGGTGACGTGGGGCAGCACGGTGGCCGCCGTACTCTGGCTCGGCGGGTCGCTCGGCTTCTCCTGGTATGTCGCCAACTTCGGCAAGTACAACGAGACCTACGGGTCCCTGGGCGCCGTGATCGGCTTCATGACCTGGATCTGGATGTCCACGGTGATCGTGCTGCTGGGCGCCGAGATCAACGCCGAGATGGAGCACCAGACCGCCCACGACACCACGGTGGGCAAGCCGCAGCCCCTCGGCGCCCGCCGGGCGCGGATGGCCGACACGGTGGGCACCGCGGCCTGAGGCGCCCCCCTTCAGCGGGGCCGCGATCCGGGTTACGCTCAAGGATGGACCGCGGCACCGCCATCGACATCCTGCGGGCGAACGAGGGGGCGCTGCGGCGCCTCGGCGTGCGGCATGCGGCCCTCTTCGGCTCGGTGGCGCGGGGCGAGGGGCATGCCGGCAGCGACCTCGACGTGATGATCGACATCGACGTGGACACCGTGCGCGACGTGTACGACTACGTCGGCGTGATCGACTTCATCAGCGACCTATTTCCGATCCCGGTCGACGTCTCAAATCGAAAGATGCTGAAGGATCACGTCAGGCCGGAGGCCGAGCGCGACGCGGTCCATGCTTTCTGAGCGCGGGCGGCGCGCGTGTCTCGGCATTCTCGAGAATGCCGAAGCGGCACAGGAATTCGTCGCGGGACTGGATTTCGATGCCTTCGAAGCCGATCGGCGGACGGTCTATGCCGTGACGCGCTGCCTGGAGATCATTTCCGAGGCGAGCCGCCGGGTCGATGCGGAAACGCGGGACCGGCATCCGCATATCCCCTGGCGGCGGATCGCCAACGCCGGGAACGTCTATCGCCACGACTACGAGAACGTCTCGCCCCTGCAGATCTGGCGGACCGTGCAGGACCGACTGCCGGAACTCGTCATCCTCTGCATCGCCGAGCTTCGACCTCCCGACGCACCGGGTCCGACCGGATGACGCGCCGCCCGTATCCGGATACGACCACCCGATGACCGCCGCACAGACCGACTCCCAGCCCCAAAAAAACGTCGGCCCCGGCGATCAGGTGATCCTGGTCGACGGCTCGTCCTTCATCTTCCGGGCCTTCTTCCAGTCGATGAACACGAAGGACGGCGACAAGTACAATTACCGCCCGTCCGACGGGCTGCCCACCGGGGCGGTGCGGCTGTTCTGCACCAAGATCGCCCAGTTCGTGCAGGAGGGGGCGGCCGGCATCTGCCCGACGCATCTGGGCATCGTCTTCGACAAGTCCGAGGGCTCGTTCCGGAAAGAACTCTACCCGGAGTACAAGGGCCACCGCCCGGACGCGCCCGACGACCTCAAGCGCCAGATGCCGCTGATGCGGGACGCCGTGCGCGCCTTCGGCCTGCACGCGATCGAGATGGAGCGCTACGAGGCCGACGACCTCATCGCCACCTATACCCGGCAGGCGGAGGCGCGGGGAGCGGGCGTCATCATCGTCTCCTCCGACAAGGACCTGATGCAGCTCGTCGGCCCCCTGGTGCGGTTCTACGATTTCGAATCGGGGTCCAAGGGCAAGCCGGGCTACCGGCCCGAGCGCAACCTCGACGTGGACGCGATCATCGCCAAGTGGGAGGGCCTCCAGCCCGGCCAGATCGGCGACGCGCTGGCGCTGATCGGCGACACGTCGGACAACGTGCCCGGCGTGCCCGGCATCGGCCTCAAGACGGCGGCCGCCCTCATCAAGGAGTTCGGCAGCCTGGAGGCGCTGCTGGAGCGGGCGGCTGAGATCAAGCAGCCCAAGCGCCGCGAGACGCTGCTGGCCAGCATCGACCAGGCGAGGCTCTCACGCAGGCTGGTGGCCCTGGTGGAGGACGTGGCGGTGCCCGTCCCCCTCGACGACCTGCGCCTGCCCAAGCCCGACCCGCAAAAACTCGTCGGCTTCCTCAAGGCGATGGAGTTCAACACCCTGACCCGGCGCATCGCGCAGATGCTCCACGTCGACCCGGAGGCGGTGAAACCCGACCCGGCGCTGCTGCCGGGCGCCAAGGCCCACGCCTACGGCAACGCGGAAGGCGGCAGCGACGCGGTGCCGTTCTTCGGCGATTCCGTGCCCCCCGACCCGGAGGCCGAGGCCGGCACACCGCCCGAGGTCGACCCCTTCGCCGACCTCGACCTGCCGGAGGCCGCTGCGAAGACCGCCCGCGGCCCGGCCGAGCCCACCCCCGGCACCGTGGTCGCCGCCCGCGCGGCGGAGGCCGTCGCGCCCTTCGACACGGCGGCCTACGAGACGATCGCCTCGCTCGACCAGCTCGACGCCTGGATCGCGCAGGCCGAGGAGGCAGGCGTCGTCGCCGTCGACACCGAGACCGACGCCCTCGACGCGCACAGGGCCGGCCTCGTCGGCGTCTCGCTGGCGGTCGGCACCGGCCGGGCCGCCTACATCCCCCTGGCCCACGTCCAGGCCGCCAAGGCGCAGCTCGGCGCGGGCGACCTGTTCGGGGAGGGGGCGGCCGCCTCGGACGTGGCCGAGCCGGTGCCCGGCCAGATTCCTCTCAAAGCAGCGCTTAGCCGGCTCAAGCCGCTGCTGGAGAACCCGGGCGTGCTCAAGGTCGGGCAGAACCTGAAATACGACTGGGTCGTGCTCGCCCGCTACGGCATCGAGATCGCCCCCTTCGACGACACCATGCTGATCTCCTACGTGCTCGACGCCGGCAAGGGCGGGCACGGCATGGACGAGCTCGCCCGCCGCCACCTCGGCCACCAGCCCATCACCTTCGCCGACGTGGCCGGCACCGGCCGCGCCAAGGTCAGCTTCGACCGGGTGGCCATCGACAAGGCCACCGCCTACGCCGCCGAGGACGCGGACGTGACCCTGCGGCTGTGGCGGATGATGAAGCCGCGGCTGGTGGCCGAGCGCCGGGCCGCCGTCTACGAGACCCTGGAGCGCCCGCTGCTGCCGGTGATCGCCCGGATGGAGCAGAACGGCATCCGCGTCGACCGGGAGATGCTGAGCCGGCTCTCGGGCGATTTTTCGCAGATCCTGGCCCGGCTCGAAGAGGAGATTCAGGACGACGCGGGCGAGCGCTTCTCCGTCGGCTCCCCGAAGCAGATCGGCGACATCCTGTTCGGCAAGATGGGCCTGCCCGGCGCCAAGAAGACGCCGTCCGGCCAGTGGGCCACGCCCGCCACGCTGCTGGAGGAACTGGCCCAGGCGGGCCATGAACTCCCCAAAAAGATCCTGGAATGGCGCCAGCTCGCCAAGCTGAAATCCACCTACACGGATTCGCTCCAGGAGCATGCCGACCGGGAGACGGCCCGCGTCCACACCTCGTTCTCGCTGGCGGCCACCACCACCGGCCGGCTCTCGTCCTCCGAGCCCAACCTGCAGAACATCCCGATCCGCACGGAGGAGGGGCGGCGCATCCGCCGCGCCTTCGTGGCAGCCCCCGGCAACCGGCTGATCTCGGCCGACTACTCGCAGATCGAGCTGCGGCTGCTGGCGCACATGGCCGACATCCCGCAACTGCGCAAAGCGTTCGAGGACGGCGTCGACATCCACGCGGCCACCGCCAGCGCGATGTTCGGCGTGCCCCTCAAGGACATGAACGCGGACCTGCGGCGGCGGGCCAAGACCATCAACTTCGGCATCATCTACGGCATCTCGGCCTTCGGGCTCGCCGACCGCCTCGGCATCGGCCGGGAGGAGGCCTCGGCCTTCATCAAGCAGTATTTCGAGCAGTTCCCCGGCATCCGGGACTACATCGACAGCACCAAGAAGATCTGCCGGGACAAGGGCTACGTCACCACCCTGTTCGGCCGCGTCTGCCACTATCCGCAGATCCGCTCCAACAACCCGAACGAGCGGGCGAGCGTGGAGCGCCAGGCCATCAACGCCCCGATCCAGGGCTCGGCCGCCGACATCATCCGCCGGGCGATGACCCGGATGGAGGCGGCGCTGACCGCGAAAAAGCTCACCGTGCGGATGCTGCTGCAGGTGCACGACGAACTGGTGTTCGAGGCGCCCGAGGACGAGGTGGACAAGGCCCTGCCGGTGATCACTTCGGTGATGGAGCAGGCGCCCGCCCCCGCCCTGACCCTCCGGGTGCCCCTGGTGGTGGAGGCCAAGGCTGCGGGGAACTGGCAGGAGGCGCATTGATGGGCGCAAGAACGAAAGGCTAGCCTTCGAATTCCTTGTCGAAGCCTATCAGGAAGTCGCGGCCGTTCTTCGGGACAGGAAAACCGTAGCCTTTCCCTGCTTCCATCCACACCAAGTTTCCCGATGCATGGCCGTCGCTCATGTAGAGATCGAGACCGATTTTCTGCAAAGCCAGATGGAGGGCTTGGACCGAATCTACTCCCGCCGCAAAGCTCGATCTTTGAGCGTTCGGCCATTGAATTTCATACCTGCATATCCACTGATCTTGGTTAAATTCTGGGTTCATAATGCGTATTTGAATTTCAGAATCGGCGCCCGAATTTTTCAGTACAAGATTTCGCGTTGCGATAATCATATCGTCCTCAATAATCGAGTAAGGAAACTGCTTAAACACGCCGACGCTCGGATAATAATCAGGCGAAACCCAGTCGATCATCCCATCCATTCCCCTCATCCTGAGGCGGCGAAGCGGAGCGAAGCCCTCGACGGAGCCCTCCAGGGATCGCGCGGCCTCTGGAGCCCTCCTTCGAGGCCCGCTGCCGCGGGCGTCTCGGGATGAGGGGTTGGGATGGGACGAACGCCGGTCGGTCGACACGAACTGCCCGCGCTTCCCGTTCCGCTCACGATCGCTAAAAGATCGCCCGCATCCAAACCAAGAAAGCTCCCGCGCGTGAACACCCTCATCGTCATCCTCGGGGCCGGCCTCGGCGGCGGGTTTCGCCATGGGGTCAACGTCGCGGTGGCGCGGCTGCTGCCGGGGCTCGGGTTTCCCCTGGCGACCCTGGTCATCAACGTGCTCGGCTCCTTCCTGATGGGGGTGCTGGCCGAGGGGTTCGCGCTGCGCGGCGCCGCCTCCCACCCGGCGCGGCTGTTCCTGACCACGGGGGTGCTGGGGGGCTTCACCACCTTCTCGACCTTCTCGCTCGACGCGGTCGCCCTCTACCAGCGCGGGGAGACGGGGGCGGCCATGGCCTACGTCCTGGCCTCGGTGGCGGCCGGGCTGCTCGGCCTCGTGGCGGGGCTCGCCCTGGTCCGGGCGGTGCTGTCGGGCGCCCCGTGAGCGCGGACGCGGTCGAGGCCCTGCTGCGCGGGGCGCTCGCCTGCCCGGACACGGCCTGGAGCCTCGGCAGCTTCGGGGCGGCGGCGACGTTTTCGCGCGATCCGGACGAGCCCGTCCGGGCGCTGCCCGACGACCGCCTCGGCCTTTCCACCGCCCGCGGTGCCGTGGCCCTGCGGATCGTGCCGGGCCTGCGCCCGCTCGCCTACGAGACCGGGTTCGCGGGGGGCTGGAACCACGCCGTGGCCCTGTGCCTGCCCGAGGAATCCTGCGCGATGGGCCGCCGGACCGTCGTGACCGAACTCGGGCCGGACGGGGCGGCCGCGCGCACGCAGGACCGGGGAGACGTGCTGTTCGACCTCGGCCTGGGGCTCGCGGCGGTCGACGCCTGCCTGCGCACGCGGGACCCGCAGGCCCTGGCCTGCCTGCGGGCCGGCGCGGGCCGGCCCCTGTTCGCCCCCGGCAACCCGATCCTCCAGAACCTCGCCGCGCTCGGCCCCCACCGGGTGTTTTGCGCACGGATCGGCCGCATCGAGGTCTACGCGCCGATCCCGCCGGAGGGCGGCCCGACGCCCGCGGGGCCGCGCACCCACGTCCTGCCGCAGATCCTGAAGGCCGGGCGCACGCATGCGGCCACCGCGCCGATCCCGGCGGGCCGGGTGCCCTGCGCGGCGCTCCACCCGCCCCACCCCTGCAAGGACGCGGCGGGCAGGCCGATCCCGTTCGATCCGGGGCGCCACGCGGCCTTCCAGGCCCTGCTCGCCGCCTGGGGCGACCCGCACCTCCTGGCGATCAAGCATGCCGCGGCCATCGGGGGAGCGCTACCGGAGACGGGCGCGTCCCGCCGCCACGCCCACTCGGCCCGGCGGGCGGCCGAGGCCCAGGCGCGCCATCTCGCGGTCGTGGAGGACTGCCTGAACGGTCCGGGTTGAATGCCCGATCCGCGGCTGTTAGCTAGCAGGCTGCGGGCCGGTGTAGCACAGCGGTAGTGCAGCGGTTTTGTAAACCGAAGGTCGGGAGTTCGATCCTCTCCACCGGCACCACCCTCCGGCCGAGCCTCATCCGATCCCCTGCGGCCTCCCATCCGGGCCCGGACGACGGCTTCGACGCACCTGCAAGCCAGGCAGTCAGACATCGTTCAGTTACAATCGGTCATACGACAGACAAGGCCAAGTCATTGCCCGACTCAAAGGCCAAGCTTGATTTATGTTAGTTTAGCACTGCATTTTCGGATCGGCCGCGTCGGGCGGATTAAGATTTGATGAATGCTGCTTTCAGACAGCATTAAATCGTCAGCGCCTAGCACCGCGTCGCCAAGGCGGCAGGCCCCTCAGGGCCGCGCCGCACGGCATCGGATCGGCCCGGCACGCCCGGACGGTCTCCGAGCCGTTCCATGGGTCCGCCGGCCGCCGCCGGCCCGGCCGGAAGGAAGCCCGCGCGATGATGCAGACAGCCGCCCCCGTCGGCACGCCCCCCGGCGCGGATACCGAGATGCGCGACCTGTTGCTGGGCGCGATCCCGGCGCTCAGGGCCTTCGCCTTCTCCCTCACCTACGACCTCGACCGCTCCGACGACCTCGTGCAGGACACCCTGATGCGGGCCTGGACCAAGGCGGACAGCTTCCGCCGCGGCACCAACCTGACGGCGTGGCTGTTCACCATCCTGCGCAACCTGTTCTATTCCGAGCAGCGCAAGCGCAAGCGCGAGGTCGAGGATGCCGACGGGGTGCTGGCCGGGCGGCTGGCGACCCTGCCCGAGCAGGAGGTCCGCGTGGAGATGGGGGAGTTCCGCAGCGCCCTGGACCTGCTGCCCTTCGCCCAGCGCGAGGCCCTGGTCCTCGTCGGCGCCCAGAACTTCACCTACGAGGAGGCCGCCGAGATCTGCGGCGTCGCCGTGGGCACGATCAAGAGCCGGGTCAGCCGGGCGCGGGGGCGGCTGATCGAGGCGCTCGGCATGGACGGGACCGGCGACATCGGCACCGACGCGCGCACCCGCGCCGCCCTGGACCACGCCTGAGACCGAGCCTCGGCGCCCCTTCGTCGGCGCCTCTTCGACCGATCGATCTCCTCGGATTTCGCATCCTGAGGTTAAGTGAAGCAACCGACTCCGAAATCGGATCGTCTCCCGAGACCGCCGGCAGAGTCTCTTCAAGCTTCCATTGTGTGGACGCATCCAGGACCGAGACTTAGCCCGGGTAATGTTCACGCATTGTCAACACCGGGACCCTAGGCTGATGCCCAGAGGTCGATGATGTCGTGGAAGGTCGGCGCAGCCTGCGCGCTCGCGGTGCTGGTATTCGGGTTGGCGGACCCCTTCGCGAAGGTGTCCGCGCCCGCCAACGCGGTGTCGGCCGCCCCGCCCCGCGCGGTCTGGCGCGCGGGCTTCGCCAAGCCGGCCGCGATCCCGTTTCCCGAGGACAACCCCTACACCCCGCAAAAGGCCGAACTCGGCCGCAGGCTGTTCTTCGATCCGATCCTCTCGGGCGACGGCTCGCGCGCCTGCGTGAGCTGCCACCTGCCCGACCGCGGCTGGTCGGACGGGCGCCCCCGCGCCCGCAGCCGCCAGGATTCCGACCTCGACCTGCACACCCCGACCGTGCTCAACCTCGCCTGGCAGGAGGGCCGCCTCGGCTGGGACGGCAAGTTCCGCGACCTCGAATCGGTGGCCTTCATGCCGATCACCGCGCCGGGCAACATGAACCTGCCGGTGCCCGAGGCCCTGCGCCGCATCGGCGCGGACGCCTCCTACGTCCAGGCCTTCGGACGGGCCTTCGAGGACGGGACGGTCACGCAAGGTCGCGTCGAGGCGGCGCTGGCCACCTTCCAGCGCCTCATCGTCTCCGGCCCGAGCCCCTTCGACCGCTGGATCGCGGGCGACGAGGCGGCCATCCCCGAGCCGGCCAAGCGCGGCTTCGACCTGTTCAACGGCCGGGCCAACTGCGCCGCCTGCCACGGCGGCTGGTCCTTCAGCGACGGGTCGTTCCACGACATCGGCACGGGCCGGGACGAGGATGTCGGGCGGGGGCGCTTCGTGCCGAACTCGACGGCCCTGCGCTACGCCTTCAAGACGCCGGGCCTGCGCGACGTGGCCCGGCGGGCCCCCTTCATGCACGACGGCTCCCTGGCGAGCCTGGAGGCGGTGGTCGACCTCTACGACCGCGGCGGCATCGCGCGCCCGAGCCGCTCCCGCGACATCCGCCCCCTCGGCCTCACCGCCGCCGAGCGGGCCGACCTGGTCGCCTTCCTCGGGACGCTGACCTCGGACGAGCCCGGCGGCACCGCGCTGGCGGAGTTCGGGCCCGCGCCGCCGAAGCCCTGAGGCTTCTCATTTCGATTGATGCCCCCCAGGCGGCGTCCTCGCCGGCCCGCAGGAATGAGCCGCGTCGCGGACCGGGGGTTTCTAGGGAATCTCGGCGTCCGTTCGACTATCGACTCCCACACATCCCCTCATCCTGAGGTGCTGCGAAGCAGCCTCGAAGGAGGCCTCCAGTTGTCGTCGAGACATCTGGGGGCCTCCTTCGAGGCCTCCACGTCGTGGAAGCACCTCAGGATGAGGAATTTGTTGGGATCGATTGGTGGAGCGGCCGATCGTTTCGACTGGCTTGCCGGACCGGCGCCCACGTCTGCCACGAACAGTCTATCGGAACAGCGGCAGGCCCGCGCCGAGGAGGGCCAGCCCCGAGACCAGCAGCAGGCCGCTGCCGGTCTCGAACGCCTGCATGCGCAGGCCCGCCCGCGGTGCGAGGGCGGCCAGGGCGATCCCGAGCCCGAGGCAGGGCAGACTTGCCAGACCGATCATCCGCGTCCCCTCGGCCTTGACGACGCCCAGGCGGGCGTCGGAGCGGCAGCGTGCGCGAGAATGCCTGAACGAAGGATTGCCCGCTTCCCGGGCGCCGCCCGGCATGGTTAACTCCGCAAGTCGGTGCCATCGCAGAGTTCTGCACGCTACCCACAGCGTTAACCTTTCGGAAAGCCGTGTTAACAAATCGTTCGCATTGCCGCGCGGAGTCTACGTAAATAGCGAGGTAACCACGACGTTGCTTCGCCGAGCGAGGGTCCGATGCGGTCTTGCAGGACGAGTTGGTCCTCTCCCCTCTCAGCCGCAGCCCTCGCCCTGCCGCTGGGCCTCCTCGCCACGGGCGAGGCCAGCGCCCACGTCAAGTGGTTCTGCGCCTTCGACGTGGCCGGCCAGCCCCGCGGCCTGGAGCAGGTGCTCTGCGCCGACTTCGAGTGGCTGGCGGCCCTGTCCATCCTGTGCCTGATGTTCGGTTGCCTGGCCGAGGGTACGCCGCTCGGGACCAGCCTGCTGAACGCCCTGGACCGCGTCACCACGCGGCTGCGCACCGACACCGAACTGCTGGTCCGGGCGACGCTGGGCTTCTTCTTCGTCTCCCTCTGGACGCTGGGCGGCATCATCCTCACCCCCGAACTGAAGACGGATGCGAGCTGGATACCCTGGCTGCAGCTCGCCATCGCCGCCTGCCTGATCTGGCGCAGGACCATGCCGCTGGCCGGCGCCGGGATCGTGTTCCTGTTCGGCTTCGCCACCTGGCAGTACGGCGCCTTCCACCTGGCCGACTACCCGGTCTTCCTCGGCGTCGCCGCCTACCTGATCCTGACGGGGCTCGACCGCACCCTCTACGGCATCCGTCCGATCGACGTGGTGCGGGCCGCCGCCGCCGTCACCCTGATGTGGGCCTCGGTCGAGAAGTGGGCCTATCCGGACTGGACCGCGCCGCTCCTGGCCGCCAAGCCCGCCATGACGCTGGGCGCCTCTCCGGAGCTGTTCATGAAGGCCGCCGGCGTCATCGAGTTCACCCTCGCCTTCGCCCTGATCTGGACCCCCCTGGTGCGCCGCACCGCCGCCATCATCCTGGCCGCGATCTTCGTCTCCGCGGTGTTCGAGTTCGGCAAGGTCGACATGATCGGGCATTCCGGCATCATCGTCGTGCTCATCGGCATCGCCGCCGACGACAGGCGGGTCGCCGCCACCCGCCGGGACGTGGTGCTGGCCCCGGCCTATTACGGCGCGGCGCTGGCCGGCTTCCTCGCCCTCTACTATGTCGGCCACAGCCTCCTGTTCGCCCCGCTCACCGCCGCGCCGGTGATCTGACGGCACCCCACGCATCGGCCGGGCCGGGGCGTCTCCCATCGGAGGCGCCCCGACCGCATTCTCGGATGACCCAAGCTTGGCAAAGGCGCGCCTCCGGCGAACCCCGACCCTCCGCCGCCTGGTTCCGGCCCTCGGCCTCGCGGTGCTGGCCGCCGGGTTCGGCCTCGCGGTGGTTCGGGGCGAGGAGCCGGGCGGGATCGACGAGGTCTGGGCCCTGCTGTTCGGGCCGCCGGACCTCGGCCCGGTCGACTTCCCCACCCTGACGCGCAGCCGCTGGCCGGTGGACGCGCTGGCCTGCCCGGCCGGGCATTGCCGCACCGCGCAGGCCGACCTCGTCCCGCCGGTCCTGGCCGTGCCCGGCGCGCGCCTGCGGGCCATCGTCGCGGCGGTGGCCGCCGAGACGCCGGGCACCGACCTCGTCTTCCAGGCCCGCTGGGCGGAGGAGGACCGCTACCTCGTCCGCACCGGCCCCTTGCGGCTGCCGGACACGGTCAACGTCGCGATCGTCGGCGCGGGCGAGGGCCGCTCGACCGTGGCGCTCTACGCCCGCAGCCAGGGCGTGCTCACCGATTTCGGGCACAACCGCGCCCGCCTCGCCCGCTGGCTGGCGCGGATCGAGGACCTGGCGCGGGCCGAGGCGCGGCCGTGACCCTCTTCAACGCCCGGCCAGCAGCGGCCCGAACACGTCGATGAGGCCGTTGATGGTGATCTGCGTGCCCACGCACAGGAGCAGGAAGGCGAAGAGGCGCCCGAGCACGCGGGCGCCGATGGGGCCGATCAGGCTCACCACCCGGTCGGCCGAGGCGTAGATCAATGCCACCGTCGCGGCCACGCCCAGGGCGGCGAGCGAGACGCCGACGTAGAAGCCGAGCCGGTCGGCCATCGCGGCCGGCCGGTTCGAGCCGAGCGTGATCGCCACCGCGATGGTGCCGGGCCCGGTGGTGAAGGGCAGGGTCAGGGGGAAGAAGGCGATCTCGGCCAGGGGGTCGGCCGCGCGCCTGCGCTCGGCGGGGCTCGCGGCCTCCGGGTTGGCGCCCGCATCGGCCGCCTTGCCGGCGGCGACCTGATCGGTCGAGGAGGCGGCCTCCGCCTGCTTGCGGGCCTCGCGGGTCTCCGGCCGGTTGAGCAGGCCCCAGGCCGAGGCGCCGACCACGAGGCCGCCGGCAATGCGGAGCGCGCCCAGCGAGACGCCGAAGAAGTTCAGGATCGGCGCCCCGGCCCAGAGCGCCGCGATCATGATCATCGCCGCGTAGAGGCCGATCCGGCGGGAGAGCACCACGCGGTCGGCATGGCTGTAGGCCGCCGTCACCTGCGCGAAGACCAGCGCCCCGCCCACGGGGTTGACGATCGAGAACAGGCTCGAGAGGGCGAGCAGGAACTGCTGGATGGCCGCCTCGACGCTCATGCACCCGCCCCAACGCCCCGGTCGCGGGCCTATAGCATCGACCGCGGCCGGACACCCCGCCGGATCGCAAAAGAATCAGCCGGGGGAGGGGGCGGGCACGAGGACGCGGGCAGGCGCCAGGCGGCGGGCGCGGCGGACCTGCTGCACGGCGATGGGCCGGTAGAGCTGCTTGGTGGCGTGGACCACGTGCAGGCCGGCGAACGGCAGGGAGAGGCCGGTGCCGAAGCGCTCCCAGGCGCCGGCCATCTGCAGCATCAGGCGCGAGCGCACGGGGGGCATGTAGAGGGTCTCGGCCCAGTCCTCCGGCGAGAACAGGGTGTCGCGCATCAGCCGGCCGAGCTGCGAGCGGCTGTAGGGCTGGCCGTGGCCGAAGGGCGTCGCCTCCCGCCGGGCCCAGACCCCGCGGCGGTTGGGCACCACCAGGATCATCCGGCCGCCGGGCGTCAGGGTGCGCCAGACCTCCTGGAGCAGTTCGGTCGGGCTCTCGACGGATTCCAGCGCGTGGACCAGGATCACCCGGTCCACGGCCGATTCCGGCAGGGGCATCATGGTCGGGTCGGCCAGCGCCGCGCAGGAGCGGCCGGTGCCCGGCCAGTTCACCACCCCCTGGGTGGCCGGCATGAAGGCCAGCGTCCGCTCGGCGATGCAGTGGACCGGCCCGAGATAGGGCACGGCGTAGCCCAGCCCGAGGACGCGCAGGCCAGAGACCGAGCCGAGGTAGCCGTGGATCGCGCGTGCCACGATGCGGTGCGTCACGGCGCCGAGCGGCGTGGCGTAGAAGGCCCTCAGGTCGGTGACGTCGAGGCGCATGGGAGGAGAACGCGACCAGGGGAATCGTTCCGAGGCCGCGCCGGCCCCTGGACCCCTTGAATGGGGAGCGCGGACGCCCGGGGCAAGCGCTGCGCCCGGAACTCCGGGCCTCGGCACCGGTTCTCCGCGGAGATTTTCGTCCGATCTTGCAGTTCACGCCCGGAGACGCTCCCATGGCCGCCGAGACGGAGATCCGCACCTTCCTCTGCCGCAGCGACAACATCGGCGTGCTGATCCGCGACACCGCCACCGGCGCCTGCGCGGCCATCGACGTGCCGGAGGCGGAGCCGCTGCTGAGGCTGCTGGACGAGACCGGCTGGACGCTCTCCGACATCCTGGTCACGCACCGCCACGGGGACCACGTCGAGGGCATCCCCGCGGTCAAGCGCGCGACCGGCGCCCGCGTGACCGCGCCGGCCAAGGCCGGGGACGCGGTGCCGGAGGTCGACGCCACGGTCGTCGAGGGCGACACGGTGCGCGTGGGCAGCCTGTCGGCCCAGGTCTGGGAGACGCCGGGGCACTGCGCCGACCACGTCACCTACTGGTTCGAGGCGGCGGGCCTCGTCTGCGCAGGCGACGTGCTCTTCACCCTCGGCTGCGGCCGGGTGATGGAGAGCCCGCCCGAGACCCTGTGGCGCTCCCTGGAGCGCTTCCTGCCCCTGCCCGACGCGACGCAGGTGTTCAGCGGGCACGACTACGTACTCTCCAACGCCCGCTTCGCGCTGGCCGCCGACCCCGACAACGAGACCCTGCGGCGGCGGGCCGCCGAGGCCGAGCGGGCGGCGGCGGAGGGCCGGTTCCTGATCCCCTCGACCCTGGGCGCGGAGCGGGCGACGAACCCGTTCCTGCGCAGCGGCGAGCCGGCGCTCGCCCGCGCGGTCGGTCTCCCGTCGGGCAGCGACCCGGCCGCCGTGTTCACGGCGTTGCGGGCCTGGAAGAACCGTTTCTGAGCCGGCTATCGCCGCGGCACGCGAAAGGGTCTACGATTTTTCGCCTGATAGGGCCGGTTCGGTGGCCGCCAATCCTACTTATAGGGGGATACTCAAGAAAAATTTGTTGCGTTCTCAAGGAGAAATGAAGATAGGAACCTAGAGCGGCTACAAGAAACCGCCTTGCCGAGCAGCCTCCCGGGGGGAGACTGAATGTTCACGGAAGCGTCGGATCGCTTCATACGGTCAGATGGGGGTTCGTCTCGCCCTACCACCTCTCCTCCGCTCGCCTGCCACTTCCTTTTCTGCAACCGGAATCGGATCGGCCGCTCGACGATGCCGTCGAGACGGGCAAGACATCGCCGGGGACGCCGCCGCCGCGAAGCGGCCGTTCACCCGGCCTGCGCCCACGCGTCGCACCCGTCTCCGCCGATGTCCGACTCCTCGGCATCGCCACGGAACATCTCGCCCGCCTGGGCCCCAAACGCGTGACGGTGGTGGCCGTCGCGGCCGAGGCCGGCATGACGCACGCCAACGTCTACCGCTACTTCCCGTCGAAGGACGCCCTGCTCGACGCCGTGGCCGGGCGCTGGCTGCGGGACGTGGAGTCGCGGCTGGCGGGCATCGCCGACGCCCCCGACCCGGCCGACGACAAGATCGAGCGGCTGCTCACGGCGCTGGCCACGATGCAGCGCGACGCGCTCTCCGACGAGCCGAACCTGTTCGCCGTCCACCTCGACGCCACCGTCGCCGCCCGCCCCATCGCCCGCCGGCACCGGGTGCGCCTGCGCAGCCTGGTCGAGCGCGTGGTGGAGGAAGGCATGGCGGCCGGCACCTTCTCGGCCCGGGACCGGGAGCGGGCCATCGCCTACATCTTCGACGCGAGCTACCGCTTCACCCATCCCCTGGCGATCCAGCACGATGCGGACGTGCCGCGGGACCTCGTCGACGTCCGCTTCGGCGCCGTGATCCACGCGATCCAGCGGGTCCTGCGCTCCGGCGTGCTCTGACGACGACGGACGGCGGTGCGTTCGATCGCACGGCCGCCGGCCGCCCGTGCGACCGCGCTCGGCACCGCTGATCCTATCGCGACACGGACGAAAATCCTGGGTCTTCCCACCCCCCTCATCCCGAGGTCCTTTCGCGCAGCGGAAGCCTCGAAGGCGTCCTTTACGGATCGCGCGACTTCTGAAACTCTCCGTCGAAGCCCGTTCGCGCGGGTACCTCTGGAGGGGGGATCTTCTGGGATCAGACGGTCGATCCGCCGGTATGATCCCTGCCAGGGTGCGCAATAGTGCCGCACCCTGATCGCGACCGCCTTCCGCGACGGCGCTGCAACCCGAAATGACAAGTCCAAATAACTGTCATCGAAGCTTTGCCGCGCAAGCGTGTGCGCCGCGGCGCACCTAAGACCTTCCCCGGCCTGAATTATTCGCGGGACCGCGGCTCCCCTCGGCCCGGGCGTCTGGCCCGAACCCTGCTTACCGGAACCGTCGTCGGGTTGATGCTGCGGTGCTTTTCCGCCACACAACCGCGCAGATTCAGACCGGCGGCGGATCGTCCCCAGCGCCGGGCCCGAGGCGGACATCGCGCCCGCGTCGTCGCCTCGCGCGTGCCCCAGGCGCCACGCCCTCACCAAGACACCTTATCGAGACGCAACGGAGATTTCCCGCACATGGCACGCAGCAAGATCGCGCTCATCGGCGCCGGCCAGATCGGCGGCACCCTGGCCCACCTCGCGGGGCTGAAGGAGCTGGGCGACGTCGTGCTGTTCGACATCGCCGACGGCGTGCCCCAGGGCAAGGGCCTCGACATCGCCGAGTCCGCCCCCGTCGACGGCTTCGACGCCAAGTTCTCGGGCGCGAGCGACTATGCGGCGATCGAAGGCGCCGACGTGGTGATCGTCACCGCCGGCGTGCCGCGCAAGCCCGGCATGAGCCGCGACGACCTGATCGGCATCAACCTCAAGGTCATGGAGGCCGTCGGCAACGGCATCAAGCAATATGCCCCGGACGCCTTCGTCATCTGCATCACCAACCCGCTCGACGCGATGGTCTGGGCCCTGCAGAAGTTCTCCGGGCTGCCCCCGCACAAGATCGTCGGCATGGCCGGCGTGCTCGATTCCGCCCGCTTCCGCCACTTCCTGGCCGAGGAGTTCGGCGTCTCGGTCGAGGACGTGACCGCCTTCGTGCTGGGCGGCCACGGCGACGACATGGTGCCGCTGGTGCGCTACTCCACCGTGGCCGGCGTGCCCCTGCCCGACCTGGTCAAGCTCGGCTGGACGACACAGGAGAAGCTCGACGCCATGGTCGAGCGCACCCGGAAGGGCGGCGGCGAGATCGTCAACCTGCTCAAGACCGGCTCGGCCTTCTACGCGCCGGCCGCGTCCGCCATCGCCATGGCCGAGAGCTACCTGCGCGACAAGAAGCGGGTGCTGCCCTGCGCGGCGCACCTCTCCGGCCAGTACGGCATCGACGGCCTGTTCATCGGCGTGCCGATCGTGATCGGCGCCGGCGGCGTCGAGCGGGTGCTGGAGGTCGAGTTCAACGCCGACGAGAAGGCGATGTTCGACAAGTCCATCGCCTCGGTGAAGGGCCTGATCGAGGCGTGCAAGGGCGTGAATGCGTCGCTGGCGTGAGAAGAGGCGAATAGCGAGTAGGGAGTAGCGAGGAGAAGGCCCATCGGCCTCCGCTGTCCCGCCCGACTATTCGCGATTCGCGATTCCCTATTCGCCCGGAGAAGCCCGATGAACATCCACGAATACCAGGCCAAGGCGGTGCTGAAGGAGTTCGGTCTGCCGGTCTCCCGCGGCGTGCCGATCTTCAAGCCGGAAGAGGCCGAGGCGGCCGCCAAGGAGCTCGGCGGCCCGGTCTGGGTGGTGAAGAGCCAGATCCACGCGGGCGGGCGCGGCAAGGGCACCTTCAAGGGCGCGCCGGCGGGCGCCAAGGGCGGCGTGCGCGTCACCAAGTCGATCGACGAGGTGAAGCTCTACGCCGGCGAGATGCTGGGCCAGACGCTGGTCACGATCCAGACCGGCGAGGCCGGCAAGCAGGTCAACCGCCTCTACATCGAGGAAGGCGCGCAGATCGCCGAGGAGTTCTACCTCTCGATGCTGGTCGACCGCGAGACCGGGCAGATCGCCTTCGTCGTCTCGACGGAGGGCGGCATGGACATCGAGACCGTGGCCCACGACACGCCGGAGAAGATCGTCACCTTCTCGGTCGATCCGGCCACCGGCATCATGCCCCACCACGGCCGGGCGGTCGCCAAGGCCCTGGGGCTCTCCGGCGCCCAGGCCAAGGAGGCGGGCGACCTCACGGCCAAGCTCTACGCGGCGTTCACCGCCAAGGACATGAGCATGCTGGAGATCAACCCGCTCGTGCTCACCGGCGACGGCCACCTCAAGTGCCTCGACGCCAAGATCTCCTTCGACTCCAACGCCCTCTACCGCCACCCCGACATCGTGGCCCTGCGCGACGAGACCGAGGAGGACGCCAAGGAGATCGAGGCCTCCAAGTACGACCTCGCCTACATCGCGCTCGACGGCACCATCGGCTGCATGGTCAACGGCGCCGGGCTGGCCATGGCGACGCTGGACATCATCAAGCTCTACGGCGAGGAGCCGGCCAACTTCCTCGACGTGGGCGGCGGCGCCTCGGAGGAGAAGGTCACGGCGGCCTTCAAGATCATCACCGCCGACCCGCAGGTGAAGGGCATCCTCGTCAACATCTTCGGCGGGATCATGAAGTGCGACGTGATCGCCCGCGGGGTGATCGCGGCGGTGAAGGCGGTGGGCCTCGAAGTCCCCCTGGTGGTGCGGCTCGAAGGCACCAACGTCGAGGAGGGCAAGGAGATCATCCGCAGCTCGGGCCTCAACGTGATCCCGGCGGACGACCTCGACGACGCCGCCCAGAAGATCGTCGCCGCCGTGAAGAAGGGCTGAAGCCGATGTCCATCCTCATCGACGCGAACACAAAAGTCATCTGCCAGGGCTTCACCGGCAAGAACGGCACCTTCCACTCCGAGCAGGCGCTCAGCTACGGCACCAAGATGGTCGGCGGCACCTCGCCGGGCAAAGGCGGGGCCACGCATCTCGGCCTGCCGGTCTTCGACACGGTGGCCGAGGCCCGCGAGGCCACCGGCGCCGACGCCAGCGTGGTCTACGTGCCCCCGCCGGGCGCGGCCGACGCCATCTGCGAGGCGATCGCTGCCGAGATCCCGCTCATCGTCTGCATCACGGAAGGGATTCCGGTGCTCGACATGGTGCGGGTCAAGCGCGCGCTGGAGGGCTCGAAGTCGCGCCTCATCGGCCCGAACTGCCCCGGCGTCGTCACCGCAGGCGAATCGAAGATCGGCATCATGCCGGCCAACATCTTCAAGCGCGGCTCGGTGGGCATCGTCTCGCGCTCGGGCACGCTGACCTACGAGGCGGTGTTCCAGACCTCGACGGCGGGCCTGGGCCAGACCACGGCGGTCGGCATCGGCGGCGACCCGGTCAAGGGTACCGAGTTCATCGCCATGCTGGAGCTGTTCCTGGCCGACCCGAAGACCGAGTCGATCGTGATGATCGGCGAGATCGGCGGCTCGGCCGAGGAAGAGGCCGCGCAGTTCATCGCTGACGAGGCCAAGCGCGGCCGCAAGAAGCCGATGGTGGGCTTCATCGCCGGCCGCACCGCGCCTCCGGGCCGGCGCATGGGGCATGCGGGCGCCATCATCTCCGGCGGCAAGGGCGGCGCCGAGGACAAGATCGCGGCGATGGAGGCGGCGGGCATCCGCGTCTCGCCCTCTCCCGCCCGCCTCGGCTCGACGCTGGTCGAGGTGCTCAAGGGCTGAGCGGGGCTGCTTTTTTCGCGCGCGGCAGGCTTGCGGCTCTCGCACGGCCCGGCCGCCCATATGACTCGCGGGGCGGCCCCGGCCGCCCCGCCCGACACGGACAATGCACCGGCAGGCGGCCTCGGCGAGGCCGGAGGGACGCGTGTCGCGTCGCCGATGCGGGACAGCGGCGGCTCGCGCAGGCGGGACGCCCGAGGAACAGGATGACCGGCCGATGGCACGCCAGGACGTGAACGAAGCGCTCCTCGAAACCTCGTTCCTCTACGGCGGCAACGCCGCCTACATCGAGGAACTCCAGGCGGCCTACGCCCGCAACCCGGCCTCCGTCGACCCCGAGTGGCAGACCTTCTTCAAGGGGCTCGGCGAGGACGAGACCCTGGTGGAGAAGAACGCCGCCGGCGCCTCCTGGCGGAAGCCGAACTGGCCGGTGCCCGCCAACGGCGAGATCGTCTCGGCGATGGACGGCAACTGGGGCGCCCTGGAGAAGGCGATCGGCGAGAAGATCGTCGCCAAGGGCGAGGCCAAGCCCGGCAAGCCCGTCGACGGCACGAGCGTCGTCGCCCGCACCGGCGTCTCGGTGGAGCAGGCGACCAAGGATTCCGTGCGCGCGATCATGCTGATCCGCGCCTACCGCATGCGCGGCCACCTGCACGCCAAGCTCGATCCCCTGGGGCTGGCGCCCCGCGGCGACCACGAGGAGCTGCACCCGCAGCATTACGGCTTCCAGGAGCCCGACTGGGACCGGCCGATCTTCCTCGACAACGTGCTGGGCCTCGAATTCGGCACCATCCGCGAGATCGTCGGTATCCTGGAGCGGACCTACTGCCAGACGCTGGGCGTCGAGTTCATGCACATCTCCGATCCGGCCGAGAAGGCGTGGATTCAGGAGCGCATCGAGGGCAAGGACAAGGAGATTTCCTTCACCCCCGAAGGCCGCCGCGCGATCCTCAACAAATTGATCGAGGCCGAGGGCTTCGAGAAGTTCCTGGACCTCAAGTACACCGGCACCAAGCGCTTCGGCCTCGACGGCTCGGAGGCGATGGTCCCGGCGCTGGAACAGATCATCAAGCGCGGCGGTGCGCTCGGCGTGCGCGAGATCGTGCTCGGCATGGCCCATCGCGGCCGGCTCAACGTGCTCACCAACGTGATGGCCAAGCCCTTCCGGGCGGTGTTCAACGAGTTCAAGGGCGGCTCGGCCTCGCCCGCCGAGGTCGAGGGCTCGGGCGACGTCAAGTACCACCTCGGCGCCTCCTCGGACCGCGCCTTCGACGGCAACAACGTCCACCTCTCGCTCACCGCCAACCCGTCCCACCTGGAGATCGTCGATCCGGTGGTGCTGGGGAAGGTGCGGGCCAAGCAGGACCAGCGGGCCAAGCCCGACATCCAGCGCTCCGGCGTGCTGCCGCTGCTGATCCACGGCGACGCGGCCTTCGCCGGCCAGGGCGTGGTGGCCGAGTGCCTCGGCCTGTCCGGCCTCAAGGGCCACCGCACCGGCGGCTCGATCCACTTCATCATCAACAACCAGATCGGCTTCACCACCGACCCCCGGTTCTCGCGCTCCTCCCCCTATCCGTCCGACGTGGCCAAGATGGTGGAGGCGCCGATCTTCCACTGCAACGGCGACGACCCGGAGGCCGTGACCTTCGCCGCCAAGGTCGCCACCGAGTACCGCCAGAAGTTCGGCAAGCCCGTCGTCATCGACATGCTGTGCTACCGCCGCTTCGGCCACAACGAGGGCGACGAGCCGGCCTTCACCCAGCCGAAGATGTACCAGCGCATCCGCAAGCATCCGACGACGCTGGAGACCTACGGCCGCAAGCTCGTGGAGAACGGCACCCTGAGCCAGGAGGCCCTGGATTCCCGCAAGGCCGAGTTCCGCGCAGTCCTCGACGGCGAGTTGGAGGTCGCGGGCACCTACAAGGCCAACAAGGCCGACTGGCTCGACGGGCGCTGGTCCGGCTTCAAGGCCGTGCACGAGGACGTGGACGACCCCCGCCGCGGGCGCACCGCCGTGCCCCTGGAGACGCTGCGCGAGATCGGCCGGAAGATCACCCAGGCGCCTCCGGGCTTCCACCTGCACCGCACGATCCAGCGCTTCCTCGACAACCGCGCCAAGGCGGTGGAGACGGGCGTCGGCATCGACTGGGCGACCGCCGAGGCGCTGGCCTTCGGCTCGATCCTGGTCGACGGCAACCGGGTCCGGCTCTCGGGCCAGGACGTGGAGCGCGGCACCTTCTCCCAGCGCCACGCCGTGGTGATCGACCAGGAGAACGAGCAGCGCTTCACCCCGCTCAACGCCGTGCAGGAGGGCCAGGCGCCCCTGGAGGTCATCAACTCGATGCTCTCGGAGGAGGCGGTGCTCGGCTTCGAGTACGGCTATTCGCTCGCCGAACCCAATGCCCTGGTGCTGTGGGAGGCGCAGTTCGGCGATTTCGCCAACGGCGCGCAGGTGGTGATCGACCAGTTCATCGCCAGCGGCGAGCGCAAGTGGCTGCGCATGTCCGGCCTCGTGATGCTGCTGCCCCACGGCTACGAGGGCCAGGGGCCGGAGCACTCCTCCGCGCGGCTGGAGCGTTACCTCCAGTCCTGCGCCGAGGACAACATGCAGGTCGCCAACTGCTCGACGCCGGCCAACTACTTCCACATCCTGCGGCGGCAGCTGAAGCGCGACTTCCGCAAGCCGCTGATCCTGATGACCCCCAAATCCCTGCTGCGCCACAAGCGGGCGGTCTCCTCGATCGAGATGATCGCCGACGGCTCGACCTTCCACCGCATCCTCTGGGACGACGCGGAACACGAGGAGGGCGTCAAGCTGGTGCGCGACGACAAGATCCGCCGCGTCGTGCTGTGCTCGGGCAAGGTCTATTACGACCTGTACGAGGAGCGCGAGAAGCGGGGCGTCAACGACGTCTACCTGATGCGCGTCGAGCAGCTCTACCCGTTCCCCCTCAAGGCGCTGGCCAACGAGATGGGCCGCTTCCGCAACGCGGAGGTGGTCTGGTGCCAGGAGGAGCCCAAGAACATGGGCGCCTGGGCCTTCGTGGAGCCCTACCTCGAATGGGTGCTCGGCCAGGCGAACGCGGCCGCCAAGCGCGCCCGCTACGTCGGACGCCCGGCCTCGGCCTCGACCGCGGTCGGCCAGATGTCGAAGCACCAGGCGCAGCTCCAGGCGTTCCTCAACGAGGCCCTGGCCGTTTAATTTTTACGACTCCGCGGCGGCTCTCCTGGGCCGCCGCGCACATATCCCGGCCGTCCGGCACGGCCCAACCGATCCGGCGTGAGCGCAAAGCAATGGCAACCGACATCCTCGTCCCGACGCTCGGCGAATCCGTGAGCGAGGCCACCATCGGCCGCTGGTTCAAGAAGCCCGGCGACGCGGTGGCGGCCGACGAGCCCCTGGTGGAACTCGAGACCGACAAGGTGACGCTCGAGGTCAACGCCCCGGCGGCCGGCGAACTCGGCGAGATCCTGGTCAAGGACGGCGAGACGGTGGAGCCCGGCGCGCTGCTCGGCTCGATCGTCGAGGCGGGCGCCGGCGGGGGCAGCGGTAAGAAGGAAGCCCCGAAGAAGGCGGCCGAGACCAAGTCCGAAAGCCGCAGCGAGGCGCCCAAAGCCGCCGAACCGTCGCAGACCAAGTCCTCCGAGGACTCTTCGGCCGGCTACGGCAACCACGGCGAGGCGGCCCCGCAAGGGGTGCGGTCGGCCGACGACAACGGCCCGGCCGTGGGCAGGCTCGCCCGCGAGTCCGGCCTCGACCCCTCCGGCGTCAACGGCAGCGGCAAGGACGGCCGCGTCACCAAGGGCGACATGCTCGACGCCATCGCGAAGGGCGCGTCGCAGCCGGCACCCGCTCCCGCCAGGGAAGCGCGCCCGACCCCGCCGCGCCCGGCCTCGAAGCCAGATGATGCCGCGCGGGAAGAGCGCGTGCGCATGACCAAGCTGCGCCAGACCATCGCCCGCCGCCTCAAGGACGCGCAGGACACGGCGGCGATGCTGACCACGTTCAACGACGTGGACATGGGCGCCGTGATGGCGATGCGCACCCAGTACAAGGACATGTTCGAGAAGAAGCACGGCACGAAGCTCGGCTTCATGGGCTTCTTCACCAAGGCGGTGATCGGGGCGCTCAAGGACGTGCCGGCCGTCAACGCCGAGATCGACGGGCAGGACCTCGTCTACAAGAACTACTACCACATCGGCATCGCCGTCGGGACCGACAAGGGCCTCGTGGTGCCGGTGGTGCGCGATGCCGACGACCTCTCCATCGCCGGCATCGAGAAGACGATCAGTGGCTTCGGCAAGAAGGCGCGGGACGGCAAGCTCTCCATCGACGAGATGCAGGGCGGCACCTTCACCATCACCAACGGCGGCATCTACGGCTCGCTGATGTCGACCCCGATCCTCAACGCCCCCCAGTCGGGCATCCTCGGGATGCACCGGATCGAGGAGCGCCCGGTGGTCCGGGCCGGCAAGATCGAGGCGCGGCCGATGATGTACCTGGCGCTGTCCTACGACCACCGCATCGTGGACGGGAAGGAGGCCGTGACCTTCCTGGTGCGGGTCAAGGAGGCCCTGGAGGACCCGGCGCGGCTCGTGCTGGACCTGTGAGGAGCGTCGGGCCGCATGCCGGATGCAGACTTGGGTGCTCGTTTCGGAGATCGTGCGGAACCTCGGTCTCGCACTTGCGGCCTTCGGCGGCTTGGTTCTCGCTTGGCGAAAGTTGACGCCTGAGCGCACGCAAGCGGGCTCCGCAGCAGCCCAGGCGGAGCTTGCCCGTCGTGCCCATGTCACGGAACTGTTTAACCGGGCCGTCGGACGACTCGTGGACGAGCGTCTTGAGGTTCGCCTGGGTGCGATCTACGTGCTTCGTGAGGTCAGCCGCGATTTTCCCGATCTCGCAAATCCGGTATTCGAGTTGCTGCAGACGCACCTGCGCATGCGTCGTCCAGATGACAGCGACCCGAATCCTCCGATCGACGTACAGGCTATCATCAGTACGTTGCGCATGAGGATTGGGGCAGATGAAAAGTCAGCCGATGAATAGGACCGCTCCGGTTCTCGACGTGCACGGCGCGTTCCTTCAGCGGACGAACTGGAACGGGACCACCCTGCATAAGGCCGATCTGTCGAGGGCCGACGCGAGCGGTGCGCAGTTCAGGGATGCGGATTTTCTCGGCGCCCGTCTCGTCGGGACGATCCTGCGTGGCGCCGATCTCACGGGCGCGAAGAACTTGACGGTGGAGCAGCTCGCCGGCGCCGTCATCGACGAGCGCACTCTGTTGCCGGCCTATATCGATAAGGAACGGCTGTACCGCGCAATCGAAGCCCCCTCGGAACCCGCGGGCACACGCTCCTGATGTCGCCTCGGCACGATCTCCCGACCGTCCTCGATGCCGGACGCGTCCGCTCCTCCGGCGGCCCCCTTCCGGGCGCATCCCGAGAGGTCGGCCGGTGACGCCCTCCTCCGACGCCGTCGCGGTCGTCACCGGCGGCGGCCGGGGCATCGGCCGGGCCGTGTCGCTCCTGGCGGCGCGCCGCGGCTACCGGGTCTGCCTCAGCTACGTCTCGGACGCGGGCGCCGCCAAGGCCGTCGTGGCCGCGATCGAGGCGGAGGGCGGCCGGGCGGTGGCGGTGCGCGGCGACGTCGCCGACGAGGGCGACGTGGTCGCCCTGTTCGAGGCGGCCGACCGTCTCGGCACCGTCACGGCGCTCGTCAACAATGCCGGCGTGGTGGACGTGGCCGCGCGCGTCGACGCGATGGGCGCGGCGCGCCTGCACCGGATGTTCTCGACCAACGTCGTCGGCAGCCTGCTCTGCGCCCGCGAGGCGGTGCGGCGGATGTCCACGACGCACGGCGGCCGGGGCGGGGCGATCGTCAACCTGTCGTCCGTGGCGGCCAAGCTCGGCGGGGCGGGGCAGTACGTGGACTACGCCGCCTCGAAGGGGGCGATCGACAGCTTCACCGTCGGGCTCGCCCGCGAGGTCGCCGACGAGGGCATCCGCGTCAACGCGGTCGCGCCGGGGGTCATCGACACGGAGATCCACGCCAGCGGCGGCCAGCCCGGCCGGGCCGCGGCGATGGGCCCCTTTGTGCCGATGAAGCGGGCCGGGACGGCGGAGGAAATCGCCGGCCCGATCCTCTGGCTGCTCTCGGACGAGGCCGCCTACACCACCGGCGCCATCCTCGACGTGTCGGGCGGACGCTGACCGCAGGGATTCCGACCACGGCCCGCGGCGCTCCGCCCGGCCGCAGATCGCATTCGAACCAGGAACGAAACGCCATGAGCAGCTACGATCTCGTCGTCATCGGCACCGGCCCCGGCGGCTACGTCTGCGCCATCCGCGCGGCCCAGCTCGGCCTGCGCACCGCGGTGGTCGAGAAGCGGGCGACCCACGGCGGCACCTGCCTCAACGTCGGCTGCATCCCCTCCAAGGCGCTGCTCCACGCCTCGGAGGCCTTCGAGGAGGCCACCAAGCACTTCCCGGCGCTCGGCATCGACGTCGGCACGCCCAAGCTCGACCTGAAGACGATGCAGGGCTTCAAGGCGGAGGCGGTGGCCGGCAACACCAAGGGCGTCGAGTTCCTCCTGAAGAAGAACAAGGTCGAGACCTTCCACGGCACCGGCCGGATCGCGGGCGCCGGCCGCGTCGAGGTGATCTCGGAGGATGGCGGCAACCGGATGCTGGAGACGAAGAACATCGTCGTCGCCACCGGCTCGGACGTGACGCCGCTGCCGGGCGTGACCATCGACGAGACGGTGGTGGTCTCCTCCACCGGGGCGCTCGAACTCGACCGGGTGCCCAAGCGCCTCCTGGTCATCGGCGCGGGCGTGATCGGGCTCGAACTCGGCTCGGTCTGGCGCCGGCTCGGCGCCGAGGTGACGGTGGTGGAGTATCTCGACCGGGTGCTGCCGGGGATGGACGGCGAGGTCGGCAAGCAGTTCCAGCGCATCCTGGAAAAGCAGGGCATCGCCTTCCGGCTCTCCACCAAGGTCACCGGCGTCGAATTGGGCAAGAAGGGCGCCGCCGTCACGGTCGAGCCCGCAGCCGGCGGTGAATCCGAGAAGCTCTCGGCCGACGTGGTGCTCGTGGCCATCGGCCGGGTGCCCTACACGGCCGGCCTCGGCCTGGAGGGCGTGGGCGTGCAGGTCGACGCCAAGGGCCGCATCCAGACGGACAACCACTATGCCACCAACGTCACCGGCATCTACGCCATCGGCGACGTGATCGCCGGGCCGATGCTGGCCCACAAGGCCGAGGACGAGGGCGTCGCGGTGGCCGAATTGCTGGCGGGCCAGTCCGGCCACGTGAACTACGCCGTGATCCCGAACGTGGTCTACACCTACCCGGAGGTGGCCTCGGTGGGCCGGACCGAGGAGGAGCTGAAGAAGGACGGAATCGCCTACAATGCCGGGAAATTCCCGTTCACGGCCAACGGCCGGGCCAAGGCCAACGGCACCACTGAGGGCTTCGTGAAGGTGCTGGCTGACGCCAAGAGCGACCGGGTGCTCGGCGTGCACATCGTCGGCGCGGATGCGGGCAACCTCATCGCCGAGGTCGCGGTGGCGATGGAGTTCGGCGCCAGCGCCGAGGACATCGCCCGCACCTGCCACGCCCATCCCACCCTGACCGAGGCGGTCAAGGAGGCGGCGCTCGCGGTGGGCAAGCGCGCGATCCACGTCTGACGGGGGTTCGCCTTCCGTCCCCCCATTGCGGCGGGGGAGGGAGAAAACCTGCTCACGCCGAGCGGCGTTGCGGGGCGAGGTCGGCGATGCGGAGCAGTGCGGTGGGGGCCGGGGGGGCCGTGAGGGCGTTCAGCAGGTAGGGCCGGCGCAGGCCCAGCGCGTGGTGGAGCGCGAGGTCGATGTCGCGGGGGTAGAACGGCATCCTCAGGACGAACTCGACGCCGAAATAGCGCGCGGCCTGGGCGATGGGCTCCGGGTCGCTCATCGTCAGCAGGGTGATGTGGGCGGGCAGGCCCAGGGTCTGGACCTGGCAGGCGAGTTCGAGGCCGTCGATCCCGTCGAGCTTGGTGTCGATGAAGGCGAGGCCGTAGGTGCCGAGCTTCATCAGCTTCAAGGCGTGGCGCCCGCACTCGGTCTCGTCCACCGCCAGGTTGAAGCCGCTGCGGGTCAGCACGCGGGCGACGGCGCCGCGCCCGGCTTCCGACGAGGAGGCCAGCAGGGTCCGCGTCGGCCGGCGTCGGCGGGCGTCGGCGTGCAGCAGGCTCTCGATGTGGGCGGGGTCGAGGGGCGTCTTCAGCACCTCGTAGGCGCCGAGGCTCTGGGCCAGGTCCTGCCATTGCGGCAGGACGCGGGAGGTGATGAGGACCAGGCAGGGCAGCACCCCGCCGCGCTTGCGTGCGAACGCGACCGCTTCGGGGCCGCTCAGCCCGTCGAGCTTCATCCCGACGAAGGCGAGCGTCGGCTTGTGCGCGAGGACGATGTCGACGAGGTCCGTGCCCGACGTGGCCTCGTGGATCAGCGCGGAGGCGTCGAACCCCCGTACGATCTCCGCCAGGGTCGCGCGCCGGTCGGCGTCGCAATCCGCGATCACGACGTTGGCCGGACCCGTGTCGAGGATGCTTCCGGGCATGGCTGGCCGTCCAATCCTTCTAAATCTCCCGTAGTTTTAGACGACAAAGGTGAGCGCTGCCTTAATCAGCATGGGGGTGCGCCTATGGTTTCGGTAGATTGCCGTAATTGTATAAAATGTTACCTTTCAGCTTCTAATGCATCCATAGGTTGCGCCTCCGGCCAGGGCCTGGCGCCCGGCCGCGCGGTCCGGCCGGCACGGGGATGGGTGGCGTCGAAGGCGCTCATCAGGCGGGTGGCGTCGACCTTGGTGTAGAGCTGGGTCGTGGACAGGGAGGCGTGGCCGAGCAGTTCCTGGATCGCGCGCAACTCCCCCTGCCGGGCGAGGAGATGGGTGGCGAAGGAGTGGCGCAGGGCGTGCGGCGTGGCGCTGTCGGGCAGGCCGAGGGCCCCGCGGGCACGGGCCACCGCATACTGGATGATGCGGGGCGACAGGGGGCCGCCGCGGGCGCCGACGAAGAGCGGCCCTTCGGGAGGCAGAGGGTGAGGGCAGGCGGCGACGTAGGCCGCGACCGCCTGCGCCACCACCGGCAGCACCGGCACCATCCGCTCCTTGGCGCCCTTGCCGAGCACGGTGAGCGCGTCGCAGCCCGGCAGAGGCGCGTCCCGGCGGGCGATGCCCAGGGCTTCGGAGATGCGCAGGCCCGCCCCGTAGAGCAGGGCGAGCACGGCGGCATCGCGCATCAGCACCCAGGGCTCCCGGTCCTCGCCCGCGCGCAGGTCCGCATCGGTCAGCGCCCTGGCGGCTGCGACAGGCAGGGGCCGCGGCAGCCGCCGCTCGACCTTGGGCGAGCGCACCGCGCCCAGCGCCGCCACGGTGCCGTGGCCCTCGCGCTCCAGGTATCGGGCGAAGGAGCGCAGGCCCGCGAGCGCCCGCATCAGGGAGCGTCCGCCGACCTCCTCGGCGCGGCGTGCGGCCATGAAGCCGCGCACGTCGCGGGGCTTGAGCGCCACGATCCGCTCCAGGCTCGGGGTGCCGTGGCGCCGGTCGAGGTGGGTGAGGAACTGGCGCAGGTCCCGCTCGTAGGCCACGACGGTGTTGGCCGCCATCCGCCGCTCGCGGGCGAGGCCGTCGCCCCAGGCGAGCACGGCCGCCCGCAGCCGGGCGTCGCCCGGTGCCATCGCGATCGGAACGGTGCCGGCGGTGTCTGGTGAGGAATTCGCGCGCATGCCCCATCGGAGGCCGGAGGGGTTGAGGGCGGATTAAGTGCCCCTCACAAAACCCCGGATCGGCGGGAGTCCTCCGTCCGGCCGCCTCGCATATCCGGCCCGATGCTGTAGGCTCGGCTCGAAACCCTGCCCGAGCCGGAAAACCCCCGATGCTGCGCGAGATCGTCCTCGACACCGAGACCACCGGCACCGACGCGAAGAACGGCGACCGTCTGATCGAGATCGGCTGCGTCGAGCTGTTCAACCACATCCCCTCGGGCAAGACCTTCCACCGCTACGTCAACCCGCAGCGGGCGGTCTCGGAGGGGGCGTTCGCGGTGCACGGGCTCTCCGACGCGTTCCTGTCCGACAAGCCGGCCTTCTCCGCGATCGCGGCCGACCTGCTGGCGTTCTGCGGCGACGCCCGGCTGGTGATCCACAACGCCCCCTTCGACGTGGGCTTCCTCAACATGGAATACGCCCGGCTGGGTGCCCAGGCGCCCAAGCCCATCGCGCTGGAGGCGGTGGTCGACACCCTGCCGATGGCGCGGCGCAAGCACCCCGGCGCGCCCAACAACCTCGATGCCCTGTGCAGCCGCTACGGCATCGACACCACCCGGCGCACCAAGCACGGGGCGCTGCTCGACGCGCAGATCCTGGCCGAGGTCTATATCGAGCTGCTCGGCGGCAAGCAGGCGAGCCTCGGGCTCGGGGCCGTCGCGGCCACCGCCGTCTCGCTCGCCGGGGAGGAGGCCGCCGCGCTGGGCCCGCGCGTGAGCCGGGCGCGCCTGACCGAAGCCGAGCGGGCCCGGCACGACGCCTTCCGCGCCGGCCTCGGTCCGAGCCCGGTCTGGGCCGACTATGTCGGCGAGGACGCCGCTCCCTGAGGCTTTGGTTCCGCCGCTTATTGCAATGCAGCATTGCTTGGTGCGTTGCGTTAGGTCCTATTGCATCGCACAATGCGGCTGGCCTATATCATCCCGTGGATGGTGAGGGGATGCCCGCGATGATGGACGTGACGCCCCGGTCCGGACCGGGCACCCACCTGAACGCCGCCTCGTCCCCGAGGCTCCGGCCCGCCGCGAAGCCTGCGGAGTCCGAAACGATCACGACCGACCTCGACCATGTGAGCCTCGACGATGTGGACCTGGGCCACGTCGACCGGCTCGTGGCCGAAGGCGTGTTCTCCAACCGCTCCGACTCCATCCGCCCGGCGATCCGCAACGCGATCGAACGCCACGCCGAGGTGACGCGCCAATCGCTGGCCCGGCGCAGTGTCGCGCCCGGCCTGTGCCGGGCCGACGACGTCACCCCCGAACTCGCCCGTGCGGCGATCGCCTCCCTGGCGGTGTCGGGTTGCCTCCAGGCCAGCCCGGCGGTGCGCCGCGCCCTGGCCGACCGGCTGCGCTGACCCATCCCCGTCTTCCCGCCGCGCCGCCTTCCCGTGCCCCGTCCGCGCGCAAGGCGCCCCAAGGAAAGCCAGACCCGATGACCGATCACTCCGCGAACATGCAGGGCCGCATCGCCGACATGATGGAGGCGACGCGGCTCACCGGCAGCGGCCGGCTGGAGGAGGCGACCGCCCTGATCCAGCGCAGCCTGTTCGACCTCAACCCCTACCCGGCCCAGCCGGCCCGCGACCGCACCGCCGAGGCGCCCCCGGTGCAGCACAAGGCCATCTCCACCGGGGACGCGCAGCCCAACCCCTCCGCCGCCACGCAGGCCGCCCTGGTGCCGGAGCGGGTGCGCGAGGTGATCGGCAGCGTGGCCCGCGGCCTCGCACCCATGCTCAAGGGGCTCGGAGGCGGTCTCGGTGCGGGCCTGCGGGCACCCGAGCCGCAGGAGGGCGGCGGGGGCAGCTTCGTCGCCCGCTCCTTCGCCAACGCGGCCGGCGCGCGCGACTACAAGCTGTTCATCCCGAGCCGCCCGAAGGCGCGGGCGCCCCTGGTGGTGATGCTGCACGGTTGCACCCAATCCCCGGACGACTTCGCCGCCGGCACCGGCATGAACGCGCTGGCCGAGCGCGCCGGCATCTTCGTGGCCTATCCCGGCCAGACCGGGCGGGCGCACGCGCAGAAGTGCTGGAACTGGTACGAGCCCCGCGACCAGGGCCGCGAATCCGGCGAGGCCGCGATCATCGCCGGCCTGACCCGCGCGGTGATGGAGGAGCACGGCATCGATCCCGCCCGCGTCTACGTCGCCGGCCTCTCGGCGGGCGGGGCCGCGGCGGCCAACCTCGCCCGCGCCTATCCGGACCTCTACGCGGCGGTGGGCATCCATTCCGGCCTGGCGGCCGGCTGCGCCCGCGACCTCGGCTCCGCCCTGATGGCGATGCAGGGCGGCGCGCCGGGCTCGACCGCCCCGAACGGCTTCGGGGCCGCGCCCGAGACCCTGCGCGTGCCGACCATCGTCTTCCACGGCGAGGACGACACCACGGTCAGCGCCCGCAACGCCGACCAGATCCTGGCCCAGGCGGGCGCGGACGGCCTGAAGCCCGCCGAGGAGCGCTTCGAGGGGCAGGGCCACCCCTTCACCCGCACCCGCTACAGCGACGCGCGCGGGCGGGTGCTGGTGGAGAGCTGGCGGGTGCGCGGGGCCGGCCACGCCTGGTCGGGCGGCGACACGCAGGGCAGCTACACCGACCCGCAAGGCCCCGACGCCTCCCGCGCCATGCTCGACTTCTTCGCCGGCCACCGGCTCGGAGCCGTCCGGGGCTGAGGGCGGCGGTTTCCCGTCCCCGCAAAGGGGGGAGGGTTGTGAGAAGGCGGCGGGTGAGGCCCCTCACACCGCCACATTGTCGATCAGCCGCGTCGCCCCGAGATAGACCGCCGCGAGCACGCGGGCTGGGCCGGCGACCTGCGCCACCGGGGCCAGGGTGTGGGCATCGCAGACCGCCAGGTACTGCACCGCGAAGCCGGCGGCCTCCAGCGCCGTGATGCCCGCCGACAGGGGGCCGGCGGCAGCCGCGCCGTCGCGCAGCGCGCGGGCGATGTCGTTCAGCACCGCGTGGAGGCGGGGGGCGACACTGCGCTCCTGCGGGGTGAGGTAGCGGTTGCGCGAGGACAGGGCGAGGCCGTCCGCCTCGCGGATCGTCGGCACGCCGCGGATCTCCACGGCGAGGTCGAGGTCGGCCACCGCCTGCTGGATCACCCGCAGCTGCTGAAAGTCCTTCTCGCCGAACAGGGCCACGTCCGGCCGGACCTGGGCCAGGAGCTTCGTCACCACGGTGGCCACGCCCGAGAAGTGGCCCGGCCGGAAGGCCCCGCAGAGGCCGTCCGTCAGGCCCGCCACCTCGATCCGGGTGGAGAAGCCCGGCGGGTACATGGCGGCGGCCTCCGGCGTCCAGGCCGCGTCGGCGCCGGCCTGGGCCAGCAGGGCGATGTCGGCCGCCACGTCCCGCGGATACCGGGAGAAGTCCTCGCTTGGCCCGAACTGCGTCGGGTTGACGAAGATGCTCACCACCGCCCGGCGGCCGATGGTCCGGGCGTGCTCCACCACGGCGAGGTGGCCGCGATGCAGGGCGCCCATGGTCGGCACGAGCACGACGGTCTCGCCCGCGACGTGCCAGGCCGCGACCTGCCCGCGCAGGGCGGCCAGGTCCGTGAGAAGCCGGGGCGCGTCGGTCGGGGGCGTAGGGGGCAAGGCTCGGGCTCCGCGAAAGGGTCGCTGCGCGGGCTGACTTAATCGAGCGCGGCGCCGAAGAACACCGGTTCCGGCCGGGCTCCGGCGTCAACGACTACTTCTTGTCCAGAACCTCGATCGGGTTGGTGCGCTGGCTGGCGGGGGGCTCCTGCGTCAGGTTGCTCGTTCCCTCCGGCGCCCGCGCCTTGCCGCCGGAATCGGGCTGCGTCGGCACCGTGCCGCTGGCGAGTTCGAGGCAGGTCACCATCTCGACGTAGGACGGGTAGCCGCCGGCCCGGAACTGGCTCTCGCACTGCTTCTTGGCGGCGGGCGTGTAGTCGCCCCAGCGGCGCTCGGCTTCCCGCCTGGCGTCCCGCTCCGAGCGCAGGCAGCCGTCGATGTTGGCCTGGTCGCTGAGGCCGGAGGCCGCGTTCTGCGCCGACTTGCAGGTCTTCTCCACGTCGAGGGACGGCACCGTGTCGGCGCGGGCCGGCCCGGCCAGGATGGCGAAGGCGGCCAGCGCCAGGGTGCCGAATTGGGTGCCGGACAGGGTTGGTCTCATCTCTCTCGCGCTCACGATCGCCGGGGCCGGATGGCCGATCCCGGCACAACGCGCGGCAGCGGCCCTGGGCACCGCACGCGCGAAAAAGTTCGGCCCCCTTCAGGGCGCGTGGGCCGCGCGCAGGGCCGCATCCAGGTCGCGGAACAGGTCGTCGGTGTCCTCGATGCCGGTGGAGAGGCGCAGGAGGTCGGGCGGGCAGGGGCTGCCCGGTCCCTCCACCGAGGCGCGGTGCTCGATCAGGCTCTCGACGCCGCCGAGCGAGGTCGCCCGCTTCCACAGGGCGACGCGGGCGGCGGTCGCGATCGCGGCCGACTCCCCGCCCGCGACCCGGATCGAGAGCATGGAGCCGAAGCCCCCCTCCATCTGCCGGCATGCCACCGCGTGGCCCGGATCGTCGGGCAGGCCGGGATAGAGCACGTGGGAGACGTGCGGATGGGCGCGCAGGCGCCCGGCCAGCGCCATCGCGCCGGCGGCCTGGGCCGCCGCGCGCAGGTGCAGGGTGCGCAAGGACCGCATCAGCAGGTAGGCCTCGAACGGCCCGAGGATGGCGCCGCCGCTCGCGCGGATCGACACGATCCGGGCCCAGAACGCGTCGGCTTGGCTGCCGGCCAGCACGCCGGCCACCACGTCGGAATGGCCGTTGAGGATCTTGGTGCCCGAATGCATCACGATGTCGGCCCCCAGGCTCAGGGGCCGGGTGTGCACCGGCGAGGCGGCGGTGGAATCCACCGCCAGCCGGGCGCCGGCCGCATGCGCGATCTCGGCCGCCGCAGCGATGTCCGTGACCGTCCAGAGGGGGTTGCCCGGCGTCTCGATCCAGACGAGCTTGGTCCGGCCCGGCCGCATCGCGGCGCGCAGCGCTTCGAGGTCGTCGGCCGCCACGAAATCGAGGTCGAGCCGGCGCCGGGGCGCCTCCTCGCGCAGCCAGCGCTTGAGCGCCCAGTACATGATTGTGGGCGCCACCACGTGGTCGCCCGGCTCCAGGGCCGAGAACACGGCAGTGGCCGCCGCCATGCCGGAGCCGAACAGCAGCGCGCCTGCGCCTGCCTCTTCCAGCATGGCGAGCACGGCCTCGGCTTCCCGCACCGTGGCGTTGTCCGGCCGGGCATAGGCGAAGCCGGAGGAATAGGCGTTGTCGGGGTCGCGGATGAAGGTGGTCGAGAGGTGGAGCGGCGCCACCACCGCCCGCGTCACAGGGTCGACGTGGCCCATGGCCTGCGCGGCCAGCGTCTTTTTGGACAGGCCTGAGCGAATCGGATCGTCCGGCGGGGGGGCTGCATCCGCGGACGTGTCCGGCGCGTTGGGCTGTGGCATGGCGTTTCCCGGCTCGGCATCATTCCGCGACGTGTTTCGCGGTTTGCGGGTGAAATGATGCGGTCAAGAGGAGCCAAGTGGGGTGGCGTGTGCGAAGCCACGCCACCCCACTTGGTCTGGCGGCGATGCCCGCCGCCTGACACGAACCCGGTCCGGATCGCAACCCGACGATGCGAGGGACGATTGCCGCAGAGGAGCCCACGGCCGATGACGTCCGCCACGCAGGTCCCCGCAAGCCCGGCCCTGCCGCCCTGGCTCCGGCTCGCCGCCGCGATCCTGCCGGTGGCGGCCACCGCATTCGTCGGCTCGGTGGCGACCCAGGCCGAGATCCCCGGCTGGTATGCGGGCCTGACCAAGCCGGCCTTCAACCCGCCGGACTGGGTGTTCCCGGTGGCCTGGACCATCCTCGACGTGATGATCGCCCTCTCCCTGTGGCGGCTGCTCGGCGCCAGGCCGCGCACCGGCCCGTCGCGCAGCGGCTGGTGGCTGGCGCTGGCTGCCTTCCTGGCCCAGCTCGCCCTCAACGCCGCCTGGACGCCGACCTTCTTCACCGCCCACGCCATTGGCGCCGGCCTCGTGGTGGTGGCGATGCTGCTGGTCATGGTGCTGTGGAGCATCCGCCTGGCCTGGCGCTTCGACCGGGCGGCCGCGTGGCTGCTGGTGCCCTACGCCGCCTGGGTCTCCTTCGCGACGCTGCTGAACGCGGCGATCCTGCGCCTGAACTGAGGGACAGGGTTAACCGAGGGTTTTCACGGGAAACATTTTTGGGACGGGACGGGCGGTTCCACGGCCCTGCAAGTCCGGCTAGACACGCCTCCCGGCCACCGAGGACGCGCCCATGACCGCCATCACCACGCGCATCGCCACCGAACTCGGCGTGGCCGAGGCGCAGGTGCGGGCGAGCGTGGACCTCCTCGACGGGGGCGCGACGGTGCCGTTCGTCGCCCGCTACCGCAAGGAGGCCACGGGGGGCCTGGACGACGCGCAGTTGCGCACGCTGGAGGAGCGCCTCGGCTACCTGCGCGAGATGGAGGCGCGCCGCACGGCCATCCTCGAGGCCATCCGCGAGCAGGGCAAGCTCGACGCCAAGCTCACCGCCCGGATCATGGCCGCCGAGACCAAGGCGCGCCTGGAAGACCTCTACCTGCCGTTCAAACTGAAGCGCCGCACCAAGGCCCAGGCCGCCCGCGAGGCCGGGTTGGAGCCGCTCGCCGACTCACTGCTCGCCCAGCCCGAGCGCAGGCCGGCGGAGCAGGCAAAACCCTTCGCCGGCCGCGAGGGCGTGGCCGACACGGAGGCCGCCCTGGAGGGCGCCCGCGCCATCCTGATCGAGCGCTTCGGCGAGGACCCGGAACTCGTGGGCCAGATCCGCGAGACGATCTGGCAGCGCAGCCTGATGACCGCCAAGGTCCGCCGCGGCAAGAAGACCGAGGGCGAGAAGTTCGCCGACTATTTCGAGTGGCAGGGCCGCCTCTCCAGCCTGCCCTCGCACCGTATCCTCGCCCTGTTCCGGGGCGAGAAGGAGGAGGTGCTCGACCTCGACATCACCGATCCGCCGAGCGAGGCGCCGGGCCCCGGCCAGCCCGCCTGGCAGGAGCGGCGGATCGCGGCCGCCTTCGGCATCGCGGACAGGGGCCGGCCCGGAGACGCGTACCTCGCCGAGACCGTGAAGAAGACCTGGAAGACCAAGCTGAAGCCGGCCCTCGACACGGACCTGCGCGCCCGGCTCTGGTCGGTGGCGGAGGAAGGCGCGGTGGCGGTGTTTGCCGGCAACCTGCGCGACCTGCTGCTCGCCGCCCCCGCCGGCCCGCGCGCGACGCTGGGACTCGATCCGGGCTTCCGCAGCGGCGTGAAGGTCGCGGTGGTGGACGCGACCGGCAAGGTGGTGGCCACCGACGTGATCCATCCGCATGAGCCCCGGCGCGACTGGGCCGGGGCGCTCACGGCGCTTGCCTGCCTCTGCCGGGCGCACAAGGTGGACCTCGTCGCCATCGGCAACGGCACCGCCTCCCGCGAGACCGACCGGCTGGCGGCCGAGTTGATCGCCGGCCAGCCCGACCTGAAACTCACCAAGGTGATGGTGTCGGAGGCCGGCGCCTCGGTCTACTCGGCCTCGGCCTATGCCTCGGCCGAACTGCCCGGCCTCGACGTGACGCTGCGGGGCGCGGTCTCCATCGCAAGGCGGTTGCAGGACCCGTTGGCGGAACTCGTCAAGATCGAGCCGCGGGCGATCGGCGTCGGGCAGTACCAGCACGATCTGGCGGAAGGGAAGCTCTCCCGCTCCCTGGACGCCGTGGTGGAGGATTGCGTGAACGGCGTGGGCGTCGATGTGAACACCGCCTCGCAGCCCCTGCTCGCCCGCGTCTCGGGCCTGAGCGAGCGGGTGGCCGGCAACATCGTCAGCCACCGGGACGCCAACGGGCCGTTCCGGGCGCGGGCCGCCTTGAAGAAGGTCGCGGGCCTGGGGCCCAAGGCCTACGAACTCGCCGCCGGCTTCCTGCGCATCCGCGGCGGCAGCGACCCGCTCGACGCCTCGGGGGTACACCCGGAGGCCTATCCCGTGGTCAAGACGATCGCCGCGGCCACGGGCCAGCCGATCGCCGCGCTGATCGGCAACGGGCCGGCGCTGCGCGCCCTGAACCCGCAGAAGTTCGTGGACGCGACCTTCGGCCTGCCGACCGTGACCGACATCATCGCGGAACTGGAGAAGCCCGGCCGCGACCCCCGGCCGGCCTTCCGCACCGCGACCTTCAAGGAGGGCGTCGAGACCATCGGCGACGTGAAGCGCGGCATGCGGCTGGAGGGCGTCGTCACCAACGTGGCCGCCTTCGGCGCCTTCGTGGACATCGGCGTGCACCAGGACGGCCTCGTCCACGTCTCGATGCTGGCCGACCGCTTCGTGAAGGACCCGCGCGCCGTGGTGAAGCCCGGCGACGTGGTGCAGGTCCACGTCCTGGAGGTGGATGCCGCCCGCAAGCGCATCGCCCTCAGCATGCGCTCCGACGACGGGGAGCGGGCGGCGAGACGGGACGCATCGCCCGCGTCCCGGCCCGCGGCCGGCGCCAGACCGCCCGCGGCTCCCAAGCCCGCGCCGGCACCCGAACCCACGGGCGCCCTGGCGGACGCCCTGCGCCGGGCGGCCCGCGACCGCGGCCGGGGGTCCTGACGCCGCGCTATCCCCGGGCGCGCGGCCGTGCCATCAGCGCGCGGTGACAGACAGCCCCGCCCCCGCCCATCCCGAATCGCTCGCGCGCCTGGGCTGGTGCGCGTTCTTCGCCGACCAGCGAACGGACGACGAGACGGCGCTGGCGCCCGCCCGCATCGCCACGGTCCACCGCGCCCGCCTCACCGCGATCGGAGCGGACGGCCCCGTCCGGCTGGTGCTGCCGGTCCATGCCAACACCGGCGACTTCGCCGTGGGCGACTGGGTGCTCGTCGAGCCCGAGACCCGGCTGCTGCACCGCCGCCTCGACCGCAGGACGGTCCTGGCCCGGCGCAGCGAGGCCAGCCCCCTGCCGCAACTGGCAGCGGCCAACGTGGACACGCTGTTCGTCGTCACCTCCTGCAACGCCGACTTCAACCCGGCCCGGCTGGAACGCTACCTCGCCCTGGCCAACCAGGCCGGGACCGAGCCGGTGATCCTCCTGACCAAGGCCGACACGGCCGCCGACGCCACCATGTTTCGCGATGCGGCCGCAGCCCTGCAGCGGGACCTGCCCGTGGTGATCCTCGATCCGCGGACAGACGGGGCGGTGGCGCTGGCCCCCTGGTGCGGGCCGGGGCGGACGGTGGCCCTCGTCGGCTCCTCGGGGGTCGGCAAGTCCACCCTGGTCAACACGCTCGCCGGCCCGGAGCAGGACGTTCCCCAGGCCACCGGCGAGATCCGCGCGCACGACGCCAAGGGCCGCCACACCACCACCGCCCGCTCGCTCCACGCCATTGCGGGCGGCGGCTGGGTCATCGACACGCCGGGCATCCGCAACCTCCAGGTCAGCGATTCCGCCTACGGGATCGAGGTCCTGTTCGCCGAGATCACCGAGCGCGCGCCCCATTGCCGGTTCCGCGACTGCACCCACGCCCACGAGCCCGGCTGCGCCGTCCAGGCGGCGGTCACGGAGGGCAGCCTCGACCCCGAACGCCTGGCCCGCTGGCGCAAGCTGCGCGACGAGAACCAGGCCGGCACGCCCGATACGAGCGGGCCGCGGGGCGGGCAGGCCGCACCGGGCCGCGGCCGGAGGCGCTGAGCGGGCCTACGCCCCCTCGTGCTCAGGCCCCGGCTGCTCCTCGCCCGCGGGCTTGTCGTCGTCGCGGGCGCGGTGGAGCAGGAAGATCGAGGCGACCATGGTCAGGATCAGGCCGGCCAGCACGCCGAGCTCGATCATCGAGGCCCGGAACAGGGCCTCCTTCTCGGGCGACCAGTCCTTTCCGTGCATGATCTCGGAGGATTGCAGGGTGATGACCAGCACCCGCCGGATCGAGGCGATCAGCCCGACGATCAGGAACGGCTCGCAGGTGAGCTTGCCCGAGCGCATCGAGACCCGCACCGTGTGCAGGATCTCGACCAGCATCAAGAGGAACAGCAGCCGGTCCACCACCTCCAGGATCTGCGCCGCGCCGCCGAGCGCCTTGAACGCCGCCCAGGTCAGCCCGACGGCATCCACCAGGGCGATGATCGCGGTCAGCGCCAGCAGCAGGCCGAGGGCTGCGTAGATCGCGTGCTCGGTGTGCAGGAAGACGAAGCTGGAGATCCGCGTCAGTCGCCCCTGGGACTCCGGATCATCCGCCATCGCGCACCGCCCTCTTTCGCGTCGTCCCTGCCAACGCGCGGACGGCCTCAACGGCTCCCGGCGACCCGCCGCCTCAGTGCAGGAACGGCAGGGCGTGGGGCGCGAGGTAGCCCAGGCCCAGCAGCACCGCGCCGGCGAGTCCCAAAAAACCGCCGGCGAAGACGAGGATCGCGATGCCGGTAATGACCTCGGCGGAGGCCAGCACGATGCCGATCTGGAAGGCGGCCGAGGCCAGCTCGTAATGGTGGTAGCGCAGCAGGGAGAGGTCGCGCCGGTCCTGGCTGGCCTTGGCCTTCTCGGCGAGTTCCTTGCGGCCCTCGCCCGTGGCGGGCTCCGACTCCCAGCGGGCCAGGGTCTTGGCCCATTCCGCGCGCTTGGCCTGGACCGCGTCCTGGTTCGGTCCCGGCGGGATCAGGGCGAGCGCCTCGTCGGCGGTCTTGAGCACGGTGCCGCGGATGGTGCGGGCCTGGAAGTAGGCCCACTGGTTGGCGGCCTCGACGTTGGAGCCGATCGCGTCCGTCTGCGCCGCCTTGCCCAGCGTCTCGCTGAAGGCGAGGAACAGCGCCAGTATCGAGATCAGGAGCGCGACGCGCTTGTTGGACCCCTCGATCGCCCCGTGACCCGACATGCCGTCCCGACCTCTCCGTTGATTCGTCGGGGCGAGTCACAGCGCATCGGGGGCCGTGATGCAATGCGGGATCGGTAAGTCCGCGCGCATTCAGGCCGCAGCGGACAGCCGCGCCCGGGCCCCTGCGCAAGGAACCCCGACCGGCTCTCGCCGGCCGCCTCGGCGGCGCGGTCGATCCGCTTCAGCAGGCCTTCCTCGACCGAGATGTTCACGCGCACGGCCCGTCCGGGCAGGTCCACGTCGATGCAGCCGGTGAGCCGGAATGGTGGTCGCGACCTGAGATTGGGCCGGACGACCCGCGACGTGGCGCGGCGCAGCCGCGTGGTCGATACTGGCGCCGATTCGTCGCCGACGGGACCGATCGATGCGCACCCTCCTGCTCCCCCTCGCCTGCCTGGGCCTGCTCCTGTCGGGTCCGGTCCACGCCCAGGCACCCCAGGCACCCGGAACACAGGCGACGATCGATCCGGAGCGCCTGGCCGCCGCGCGCGACGTGGTGCGGCGGGCCCAGGGAGACCGCGCCGCCCTGCTGGAGGCGATGACCGCCCCGATGATCGGGATGGTGCGGCAGATGGGCCTCGACGATGCCGCCAAGGCCCAGGTCGTGGTGCGGGAGGTGATCATGCCGATCCTCGCCGCGCATTACGAAGAACTGCTCTCCGTGCAGGCTCTGTCCTTCGCGGCGGTGCTGCCCAAGGAGGACCTGCAGGCGATCGCGGCCTTCTACGACACCCCGGCGGGCCGCAACCTCGTCAAGGTGCAGCCGCAACTGTCGCAGGCGATGCTGACCGGGATGCAGAAGTGGCTCGGCACGCTGACCGGCGAGATGCAGGCCAAGATCGCCGAGGCCGCCAAGGCGCACGGCTGGAACCCGGGCGCGAGGCCGAAGGCGAACTGAAAGACCTACTCCGCCGCCTCGACGAAGAGGGTGCCGGCGCGCGGCAGGTCGAGGGTCTCCCAGGTCTCGACCAGGGCCGCCGTCAGCTTGGCGATCCGCGCCTCGTCGTGGAAGGGCGAGGGCGTGATGCGCAGGCGCTCGGTGCCGCGGGGGACGGTGGGGTAGTTGATCGGCTGGATGTAGATGGCGTGGCGCTCCAGCAGGTGGTCGGCCGCCGCCTTGCAGAGTTCGGCGTCGCCCACCATCACCGGCACGATGTGGGTCTCGGTGGGCAGCACCGGCAGGCCGGCCGCCTCCAGGGCCGCCTTGGTCCGGGCGGCCTGGCGCTGGTGCGCCGCGCGCTCGACGCTCGACCGCTTGAGGTAGCGCACCGAGGCGCGCGCCGCCGCCGCGATGGCCGGCGGCAGGGCGGTGGTGAAGATGAAGCCCGCGGCATGGCTGCGCACGGCATCGCACAGCAGGGCCGAGCCGGTGATGTAGCCGCCGACGCAGCCGAAGCCCTTGGCCAGCGTCCCCTCGATCACGTCGACCCGGTGCATCACCCCGTCGCGCTCGGCCATCCCCGCGCCGCGCTCGCCGTAGAGGCCGACCGCGTGGACCTCGTCGAGGTAGGTCATCGCCCCGTAGCGCTGGGCGAGGTCGCAGATCTTCTCGATCGGCGCCACGTCCCCGTCCATCGAGTAGACGCTCTCGAACACGATGAGCTTGGGCCGGTCCCCGGCGGCCGCGAGCAGCTCCTCCAGGTGGGCGAGGTCGTTGTGGCGGAAGACGCGCTTCTCGCAGCCGGAGTGGCGCACGCCCTCGATCATCGAGTTGTGGTTGAAGGCGTCCGACAGGATCAGGCAGTCGGGGATCAGCTTCGCGATGGTGGAGATGCCGGCTTGGTTCGAGACGTAGCCGGAGGTGAAGACGAGGCCCGCCTCCTTGCCGTGCAGGTCCGCGAGTTCCCGCTCCAGGTCCACGAGGGGAGAATTGTTGCCGGCAATGTTGCGGGTGCCGCCCGCGCCGACGCCGCAGCGCCTGGCCGTTTCGGTCATGGCCGCGACCACATCCGGGTGCTGGCCCATGCCGAGGTAGTCGTTGGAGCACCACACCGTGATCTCGGTGGTCCGCCCGTCCGGGCGGCGCCAGTTGGCGGTGGGGAAGCGGCCGCTGATGCGCTCGATGTCGGCGAAGACCCGGTAGCGGCGCTCCCCGTGCAGGCGCTCCAGGGCGTTGCGGAAGTGTCCCTCGTAGTCCGTCCCGGCGGCGCGCTCCCGGATCGGGGTCGTCGTCGGGGCGGCTTGCATCCGGGTCACGGGCATGGCGGTCCTTCAAGGCTGACCGGGCGGGGGGCGTCCGGGGCGCGGGATCGTCGGGCGGGCCCTTTCACGGCACCGTCGGCGCAGCGATGTGGCTGCGCCCGATCTCGCATCGGGTTGGAGGAATCCGGCGGCGACCATCGCGGCCGGGACGGAGGATACAGGCGGATCTGGAATTGGTTCAAGGTAAAGTCGGGCATCCCTGCCTTGCACCCGTGGCGAGGGGTGGGGAAAGCCGGTACGAGCCCACGGCGACGATGGGTCGCGCGAAGCCGATGACGGATTCCGAGAAGGACAGGCGTACCGAGCGCCTCAAGGCGGCGCTGCGGGACAACCTGCGCCGACGCAAGGCCCAAGGGCGCGGCCGGGCCGAGGACGCAGCCGTGACGGACGGGACGCCCGCGGACGCCACATCGAACGGTGCGGCACCGGACAGGACGCCCTCCGAGAAACCCTGACGGCCCGTCCCGATTCGGACAAAACCGGTCTATAGGGTGCGGCCAAGCCTGGGTGCCGTGCATCCGGATGGACAGACCGGCGCCGCGCGGACCCGAGGGACGGGTGCGGCGCGAAGGAACCGACATGGACCGCATCCACATCACCGGCGGCACGCCGCTCAACGGCACCATCCCGATCTCGGGGGCCAAGAACGCCGCCCTGCCGCTGATGATCGCGAGCCTGCTCACCGGCGACACCCTGGAACTCGCCAACGTGCCGCGGCTGGCCGACATCGCGGCGCTGGTGCGCATCCTGGGCAACCACGGCGTCGACCACATGGTCGTGGGCAAGCGCCCCGGCCAGACCACCGAGACCGGCCAGACCATCCGGCTCACCGCCTCCAACGTCATCGACACCACGGCGCCCTACGAGCTGGTCTCGACCATGCGGGCGAGCTTCTGGGTGATCGCCCCCCTGCTCGCGCGCTTCGGCGAGGCCAAGGTCTCCCTGCCCGGCGGCTGCGCCATCGGCACCCGGCCGGTGGACCTGCTGCTCATGGCCCTCGAAAAGCTCGGCGCGCGGATCGAGATCGACGGCGGCTACGTCGTCGCCAAGACGAAGAACGGACTGCGCGGGGCCGAGATCGACTTCCCCAAGGTCACGGTCGGCGGCACGCACGTAGCGCTGATGGGGGCCGCACTCGCCTACGGCACCACGGTGATCGCCAACGCCGCCCGCGAGCCGGAGGTGGTGGATCTGGCCGAATGCCTGATCAAGATGGGCGCGCGCATCACCGGGGCCGGCACGCCGCGCATCGTGGTCGAGGGCGTGGCCCGGCTGAACGGGGCCCGCCACGAGGTCCTGCCCGACCGGATCGAGACCGGCACCTACGCCATGGCGGTGGCCATGACCGGGGGCGACGTGATCCTCGAGAACACCCGCGCCGACCTGCTGCATTCGGCCCTGGACGTGCTCGCCACCACGGGGGCCGAGATCACGCAGGTGCCGGAGGGCATCCGGGTGCGGCGCAACGGCGCCGGCATCGCCGCAGTGGATGTCACCACCGACCCGTTCCCGGGCTTCCCCACCGACCTGCAGGCGCAGTTCATGGCGCTGATGACCCTGGCCCAGGGCCAGTCGCGCATCCGCGAGACCATCTTCGAGAACCGCTTCATGCACGTGCAGGAACTGGCCCGCCTCGGCGCGAAGATCCGCCTCGACGGGGATCTGGCCATCGTCGAGGGCGTGGAGCGCCTCAAGGGCGCCCCGGTGATGGCCACGGATCTGCGCGCCTCAGTCTCCCTCGTGATCGCGGGGCTGGCGGCGGAGGGCGAGACCCAGATCAACCGGGTCTATCACCTCGACCGCGGCTTCGAGGCCCTGGAGGCCAAGCTCGGCCGCTGCGGCGCACGCATCGAGCGGGTGCGGGCCTGAGGTTTTTCGCGATCAGTCGGTCGAACACGCTGCAATAGCGGATGGCGACGCGTGGGACGCGTCGCCATCCGCTGTCAGGCGGCCCGCACGGTGGCGAGGAAGCGCTGGACCTCGCCGCCGAGCTGGCCGGACTGGCGCGCGAGCTCCGAGGCGGAGGCCAGGACCTGCGCGGCGGCGGCCCCCGTCTCCTCCGCCGCGCCGGCCACGGTGGCGATGTTCTCGGTCACCTGCCCGGTGCCCTGGGCGGCCTGCGAGACGTTGCGCACGATCTCCTGGGTGGCCGCGCCCTGCTGCTCCACCGCCGCCGCGATCGAGGCGGACACGGCGCTGATCTCGCGGATGCGCCCGGTGATGCCGTCGATGGCCGCGACCGTCTGGCCCGTGGCAGCCTGGATGCGGGTGATCTGGCCCGAGATCTCCTCCGTGGCGCGGGCCGTCTGCGCGGCCAGTTCCTTGACCTCGGCGGCCACCACGGCAAAGCCGCGCCCCGATTCGCCGGCGCGGGCCGCCTCGATCGTCGCGTTCAGCGCCAGCAGGTTGGTCTGGCCGGCGATCGTCGCGATCATGCCGACCACGTCGCCGATCCGGGTGGTCGCCTGGGACAGGTCCTGCACCTGCGCCGCGGTGGCCCCGGCCTCGTTCACCGCCGCCTGCGCCATCTGCGCCGAGCCGGTCACCTGCCGCCCGATCTCCAGCACGGACGAGCCGAGTTCCTCGGCGGCCGCCGCCACGGTGTTGACGTTGCAGGCGGCCTCCTCGGCGGCGGCCGCGACGCTGACGGATTGCTGCGCGGTCCGCGTGGCGGTGCCGGACATGCTGCGCGCCGTCGCCTGGAGTTCGGTGGCCGAGGCGGTCACCATGCCCACGATCCCGCTGACCGCCGCCTCGAACCCGTCCGCCATCTCCTGCATCATCGCCGTGCGCCGCGTCGCCGCGGCGGCTTCGACGTCCCGCTGCCCGGCACGCAGCCGCTCGGTCTCGAGGAGGCCGTCGCGGAAGACGGCGAGCGAGGCGGCCATGGTCCCGATCTCGTTGCGGGTCGTGGCGTAGGGAATCGCCGCCGTCAGGTCGCCCTTCGCGATGGTCTGCATGGCCTGCGTGATGCGCGCGATCGGCCGGGTGACGCCGCGCAGGACGAACAGGATTCCGGCAAGGCCGAGCAGGATCGCGCCGCCGCAGACCGCCAGCGTGATCCAGATGGCGGTCTCGTAGGCCGCCTTCGAGGTGGCCTGCGCGTTCAGGGAGCCCGCATTGTTCAGCTTGGCGTCCTGATCGAGGAGTTTCATCAGGGTGTCGAAGACCGGGCGCGCGCCGTCGAACAGGGCGAGCGTCGCCGCCGGGTCCCCGCTGCGCATCGCCGCGGGAAGCTCCGCGCGGAGCCGGTCGTACTGCGCGTAGCTCTGCTCGATCTGGTCGAAGAGGGCCTTCTCCTCCGCGGAACTCACCAGGGGCTCGTACGCCCGCAGGGCGGTCGCGACGGCCTTCGTGCGCTCCTCGCCGATCCGGGCGAGGTCCGCCGGCGCCTCCTTGCCGATCAGGTAGCGGGAGTCGAGGAGGCGCAGCCGGCTCATCGTGTACTTGAGTTCTCCCACCGCATGCACGCTGGGAAGCCAGTTCGTGGCGATGTCGGTGGTGCCGGCGTTGACGATACCGATCTGATAGACGGCGAGGCCCCCTTGAAGGCCGAGCCCGAGCATCAGAATGCCGAAGATGGCGATCAAGACCGCATTCAGGGAGAGGCGCATCGCGTGTCCGGAGCGTTCGATGGGCTATCGGACCTGTCGCGCACAGGGATGGATAGGCCGTTGGAGGCTCCTCCGAGGTACTGTCATCTCGGTAAATAGACGATGACCACTGGGCCTTTTCTTACCCGTCGCGCAGTCTTGTCTCAAAGCCGAGGTCCATCGTCGTGGAGAGGACGACGACGGGTCCGTTCAAGCAGGATCTGCTGCGCCGGGGCGCCTGCCCGGCCGGCCGATCCCCTCACCGGGGCGGCCGGCGCCGTGCTCAGCGCCCGGAGCCGGGCTCGTGGATGGGGCAGCCGTTGAAGCGCTCGCGAAAGTCGGCCGCGTGCCGGTACGGCGCGTTGCGGGCGCGGTTGATGTTGCCCAGCGGCCGGTGCGCGGCGAGCCCCGTCCAGACGCTGAACCGCATCGCCTCGTCCACCGCCTGCACGCGGGCCTGATCCCAACTGTCCTGCGGATCGACGGTGATCGTCGCCACCCGCTGGAACGGCGCCTCGTCCTCGTCCCACGCGACGGTCGGGTCCTCGACGGGCTGGCGTTCGCGGTCGCGGCAGAGCTGCACCCGGAACTCCCACACGCCCGCGATGCCAGCCATCTCGGCGCGCACCGTCTCGCGGATCGCGTCGGGCCGGCCGGAGGCGTCGATCGTGTTGCCGGTGAGCGCGGTCAGCGCCGGGGAGACGGGGGCCAGCGAGAACTTGGCGATATGGTCGCCGTAGCGGAACGGGGTGACGCTGTAATAGGTCTCGCCGAGGGGGTCGACGTTCGGCGCACCGCCCAGCGCGGCCACCGTCGTGCTCTCGATGCCCACCGCCTGCAGGGCCGTATTGACGCCGCGCAGCACCGTCGAGGCCGCGACCTTCAGGCCCTCGGCCCGGTCGGTGGTGCCGGCGAGCAGCTTGAGGCTGCCGAGGAATTTTTTCGCGTTCGGCGCCTGGAAGACCTGGCCGTTGACCATGATGAAGTTCTGGGTCGTCCCGTCCGCGTCGGGCAGGCGCTCGCCGTCCACGTCCAAGACCTTCAGGGCGAGGCCGCGCGGCAGGGAGACGGCGTCGGGCAGGATGTCGCCCGCGTTGGTGGACAGGCGCATGTAGACCCTGTGCTCGCCGGGCGCGGCGAACAGCCCCTGGGCCAGTTCCGGCGGCAGGCCCGCGTCGATCCTGAGGACGCCCTCCAGGATGCCGTGCGCCTTGGCGTGCACGGAGCGCACGGCATGTCCGGCATTCCCGGCGACCGTCTCCAGGATGGTGTCGAAGGTATCGTTCAGCTTGGCGATGGTCTCTCCCTCGTCGGGCGTCACGTCCTCGACGTCGGGGCTGTAGCGGACGGGGGCTGCAAGCATGAACGGGCTCCGGTTTTACTTGCCGACAACCGGATATGTCTGGACCTGTTCCAGGCTGCGCAGGCCGGTCAGCCGCCGGCGCCGGTCACCGCCCGGATGATCCGCGCCACCTCCGCCTCGGCGGCCGCGAAGCCCAGGCCGGTGTCGATCAAGAAGTCCGCCCGCTCGCGCTTCTCGGCGTCGGGCATCTGCTTGGCGCGGATCGCGTCAAACGCAACCTCGGTCATGCCGGGGCGGGCGAGCACGCGGGCGCGCTGCACCTCCGGGGCGGCGGTGACGACGAGGACGGCGTCGCACGCGGCCGCGCCGCCGGTCTCGTAGAGGAGGGGGATGTCGAGGAGCACCAGGGGCGCCTCGGCTTGGCGACGCAGGAACTCGCGGCCCACCGCCTGGACCAGGGGGTGCACGATGCCCTCCAGGGCGGAGAGCCTCTCGGGCCGGCCGAGCACCGCCTCGCGCAGGCGCGCCCGGTCGACGCCGCCATCGGCTGTGAGCGTGCCCGGAAACGCCGCCCCGATCGGTCCAGCCGCCGCGCCGCCCGGCCCGTAGAGGGCGTGGACGGCCGCATCCGCATCGTGCACCGGCACCCCGTGCCTGGAAAACATCGCGGCGGTGGCGGACTTGCCCATGCCGATCGAGCCCGTCAGCCCGAGGACGAAGGTCTTTTGCCGGCTCATCGGGGCAGCAGGTCGGCGACGATCACGTCGCGCAAGGCCGCATCCACCACCGGCCGTACCCCGAACCAGGCTTCGAACCCCGGCACGGCCTGGTGCAGCAGCATGCCGAGGCCGTCGACCGCCGCGAGCCCGCGTCCGCGGGCGGCCGCCAGCAGCGGCGTCTCCAGGGGCACGTAGACGATGTCGGCCACCGCCGCATGGGCCGGCAGGGCGTCGAGGTCGATGTCGAGGGACGGGTGGCCCGCCATGCCGAGCGAGGTGGTGTTCACCAGCAGGCCGGCCTCGCCCATCAGCCGGGGCAGGTCGGTCCATTCCGCCGGTTCAGTGATGCCCGGCGCCAGCGCGGCCAGGGCCTCGGCTCGGCCAGGGGTGCGGTTGGCGATGCGGATACGGGTGAGGCCGCGCTCGGCCAGCCCCACCACGATCGCCCGCGCGGCCCCGCCGGCCCCGAGCACCAGGGCGCTGCCGCCGGTGCGCGCCGGCCAGTCGGGCGACAAGCTCTGGTCGAGATGGGCGATGAAGCCCGGCGCGTCGGTGTTGTCGCCCGAAATCCGCCCGTCCGGCCCGACGATGAGGGTATTCACCGCCCCGATCTTTTCCGCACGCGGCGTGAGGGTGTCGGCCAGCGCGAAGGCCGCCTCCTTGTGCGGGATGGTGACGTTGCCCCCCGCAAAGCCCGAGCCGGGCAGGCCCCGCACGAACTCCGAGAAGGCGTCGGGGGCCACGTCGATGCGCGCGTAGCTGCCACTGATGCCGTGCCGGGCCAGCCAGTGGCCATGGATCAGCGGCGAGCGCGAATGCGCGATCGGATGGCCGACGACGAAGGCGCGTCTCATAGGGGGACCGGGGAATGGGTGTGGGGACGGGCCGACTCGGACATCGGACCGCGCTTCCCTCCCCCCTCTGCGGGGGAGGGTGGCCCGCGAGCTAAGTCGGGAGAGGGGAGCGCCGTATCCAGACAGCGCGCTCCCCTCTC
>NZ_BPRB01000056.1 GCF_022179685.1 Methylobacterium trifolii | reverse complement strand
CGAAGTTCTCGACGATGGTCTCGATCGGGGGAAGCATGTGCGGTCGGGCATCCAAAAACGGTGAGGCGGCCGGTATGGCGCGACTTGGAAGGAAGCCCGCACGGGCCCTCCCACCTCTGCGGCGGAGGGTGGCCCGCGAGCCAAGTCGGGAGAGGGAAGCGCCCTCTCCGGATACGGCGCTCCCCTCTCCCGACCCTCGCTGACGCAAGGGCCACCCTCCCCCGCGGAGGGGGGAGGGAGTGCGCCTTGCGGGCGCATCAAAACAGACTCAACTGCTGCGCCGGCTCCGCGAGCCGGCTGCGCAGATCGAGCCGGTCGGTGAGCCCCGCCGGCGTGTAGTCGGCCGCGATCAGGAAGGGGCGGGCACGCTTCAGGGCCGAGGACAGCCGGGCCACGTCCTCGAGGCGCAGCCGCGTGTGGCGGCGGGCGGCGATGATCTTGTCCACGGCACGCGCCCCGAGGCCCGGCACCCGCAGCAGCATCTCCCGGTCGGCCCGGTTCACGTCCACGGGGAAGCGGTGGCGGTGCTTCAGGGCCCAGGCGAGCTTCGGGTCGATGTCGAGGGAGAACATCCCGTCATCGGCCGCGTCCGCCACGTCGTCGGGGGAGAAGTCGTAGTACCGGATCAGCCAGTCGGCCTGGTAGAGCCGGTGCTCGCGCTGGAGCGGCGGGGATTTCAGCGGCAGGATGGCCGAGCCCTCGGGGATCGGGCTGAAGGCGGAATAGTAGACCCGCTTGAGGCCGACGCTGCCGTAGAGATGCGCGCTCTTGCGGATCAGGGCCTCGTCGGTGGTGGCGTCCGCCCCCACGATCACCTGGGTGGACTGGCCGGCAGGCGAAAAGCGCCGGCGCTCGGCCTTGGCCTCGACGATGCGCTCCGAGATCTGCGCCATCGCCCCCTGGATCGCCGCCCCGTCCTTCTCCGGGGCGAGCCTGGCGAGGCTCGCCTCCGTCGGCAGCTCGACGTTGATCGAGAGCCGGTCGGCGTAGAGGCCGGCCTCTTCGATCAGCCAGGGGCTGGCCTCGGGGATCGACTTGAGGTGGATGTAGCCGCGGAAGCCGTGGTCGCGCCGCAGGGATTTCGCCACCCGCGTCAGCAGTTCCATGGTGTAGTCGGGCGACTTGATGATGCCGGAGGAGAGGAACAACCCTTCGATGTAGTTGCGCTTGTAGAACTCGACCGTGAGGGTCACGACCTCCTGCACCGAGAAGCGCGCGCGGGCCACGTTCGAGGAGCGGCGGTTGATGCAATAGGCGCAGTCGAACAGGCAGTAGTTCGTCAGCAGGATCTTCAGGAGCGAGATGCAGCGCCCGTCCGGGGTGTAGGCGTGGCAGATGCCGGCCCCCGTGGTCGAGCCGAGCTCGCCCTTGCCGGCCTTGCGCTTGGGCGCCCCCGACGAGGAGCAGGAGGCATCGTACTTGGCGGCATCCGCGAGGATGCGCAGTTTCTTGGCCAGCGCTTCATCCATCGAACGAACAATGAACGCGGGGCCGCCGAAGGCAAGGGCGCGACCCGTCCCGTGCCCCGGCCCCGATGCCGCACCCCGGCAAGAGCCGGAGCGCGGGCCGATCGCAAAAACTCAGCCCTGCTTGAGGGTGGCCTTGAGGGTGATCTCGGCGTTGAGCACCTTCGAGATCGGGCAGCCGGTCTCGGCGGCGTGGGCCAGTTCGTCGAACTTCGCCTGGTCGATGCCGGGGATGGTGGCGGTCAGCGTCAGGGCCGATTTCGTCACCTTGAAGCCGGGGCCGTCCTTGTCGAGGGTCACGACGGACTCGGTGGTCATCTCGGTGGCCGTGAACCCCGCCTCCTGGAGCTGGAAGGCGAGCGCCATGGTGAAGCAGCCGGCGTGGGCCGCCGCGATCAGCTCCTCCGGGTTGGTGCCGGGCGCGCCCTCGAAGCGGGTGTTGAAGCCGTAGGGCTGGTCGGAGAGCACGCCCGACTGGGTCGTGATGTGGCCCTTGCCGGCCTTGCCGTTGCCCTGCCAGACGGCGTGGGCCTTGCGGTCGATCATGCGAAATCCATCCTGTTCTGGCCCGCGCGGGCTGCGCGCGGGATCGTCCCCCGATGGGAGCGCAGGTGGGGCGGGCGTCAGCGAAATCCAGCGTCGTCGCTTGAACCCGGCTCCGTCTCGTCGAGGATGCGGCGGGCGAGACCATAGGGGAAGCCCGCCCGGGCGAGCGCCGCGAGGTCGCGCTCCCGATGGAGGGCGCGGATCTCCGGCCGGCGCCAGGGCCCGAGGCGCCGCCTCCTGGCATAGGCGCGGGCGGCCCGCTCCTCGATGCCTTCGGCCTCCGTCCCGTCCGACTCGTCCTCCGCCAGGGCCGCGCGCTCGGCCTCCATCGCCGCCTCGACCACGTCGCGGGGCACGCCCTTGGCCGCGAGCTTGGCGGACGCACCGCGGGCGGAGGCGCCCCGGCGGCGCAGGGTGGCGAGCCGCGCCGTCGCGAAGCGCGCGTCGTCCACGAGGCCGCCTTCGACGGCGCGCGCCACCACCGCGTCGATCATCTCGGCGAAGGCGGCCGGGTCCTCGTCGCGGGCGCGGGCCCGCTTCTCGACGCGGCGCATCAGCGTCCGGCGCAGCATCTGCGTCGAGGCGCTGTAGCGTTCGAGGTAGTGGAGGGCGGCCCGCTCCAGGTAGGCCGGGCTCACCGGCGGCGTGGGTCTTGCTTGGCGTTCGCTGGATTCGGGCCGTCCCTCGTCGGGACCTGCAACGATTGGCCGGATCACGGGTTCTTCACGTTCTGGACAGGTTTGCGTTTCATGACTGGATCATGGAACGCTTGCAACGCGGCAGGATCGGCCATGGTCTCCTCCACGCAGTGTCTGCCGCCGTCTTGAGGCGCGAGGCGCTCCTCGTCCTGCTCGCCCTCGGGCTCGCGGCGGCCGCCGCGGGGGTGTTCTACCTGTCGCGCCCGACCACGCTCACCGTCGCCGTCGGCCCGCAGGATGGGCCCGAGGCCGCCCTCATCGAGGCCTATGCCGGCCTGCTCGGCCGCGCCCGCGAGGACGTGCGCTTCAAGGTCGTCCGCTACGGCGACGTGCGCGACAGCGGCGAGGCGCTCCAGGCCAACAAGGCGGACCTCGCCATCGTCCGGCCCGACGTGTTCATGCCCGAGAACGGCCTGACGCTGGCGATCCTGCACGACGAGGCCCTGGTCATCGCAGCCCCCGCCGCCTCCGAGATCGAGGACATCCCCGACCTCGCCCGCAAGCGCCTCGGCGTGGTGGTGCGCCACGACGCGGACCTGCCCTTCCTCACGAACCTCCTGGCCTTCTACGACTTCCTGCCCGGCGGCGGGGAGGCGGCCGGCGAGGAGCCGGCGCCGGGCCGGGTGGCTCTGGTGATGCTCAAGCCCGCCGAGGTCACGGCCGCCATCGCCGAGAAGCGGGTGGACGCGGCCGCGATCATCGCCAGCCCCGGCTCGAAGGCCGCCAACGCCCTGGTGCGCGCCGTGGAATCCGGCACGCCCGACAAGAAGGTCGCCCTCGTCTCGGTGCCCGACACCGAGGCCATCCTCCAGCGCTATCCCGAGTTGCAGGCGGTGACGATCCCGGCCGGCACCTTCGGCGGCCGGCCCAAGCGCCCGCAGGAGGAGGTCAAGACGGTGGGCGCCTCCTACCGGCTGATGGCGCGCGGCACCGTCAACCGCGTCGCGGTGGCCTCGGCCACCCAGCACCTGTTCGAGTGGCGCTCCAAGCTCGCCGCCGTGGCCCCGATCGCCAAGCTGATGAAGGCGCCCGACTTCGACACCACGGTGGCCGCGACCTCGGCCCGGCTCCCGAACCACCCCGGCGCGGTGGATTATTTCGAGCGCGAGCAGCAGACCTTCCTGGAGCGCTACGAGGACTACATCTACCTGTTCGCCTTCTTCGGCGGCACCATCGGCTCGGGCATCGCCTGGCTCGGCCAGCGGCTGGCCCGCAAGCGCCGGGAGCGCGTGGACATCGTCCTCGACCGCCTGCTCGACGTGATGCGGGAGGTGCGCGCGGCCACCACGCGGGCGGAACTCGACGCCATCGCGATCGAGACGGACGGGCTGGTGGCCGACGTGGTGACCTACGCCCGCGAGCGCAGCATCGACACCCGCACCGTCAGCGCCCTGATCCTGGCGGTGGACGGCGTGCACGCGGCCATCGCCGACGCCCGCCGCCAGCTCGACGGGCTCCGCGAGGCGGAGACCCGCTCCGGCGCCCGCACCCGCACGGCCCGGCTCCTGGCGCTGAGCGTGCCGGCGGCGGAGTAGGTCGATTCTTTGCACTTCCCGCCCCCCTCTGCGGGGGAGGGTGGGCCTCGCGTCAGCGAGGGTCGGGAGAGGGGAGCGGGAAACGCCCGCGCCGGAACGTCGTCCAAGGACTCCATCCGGGGCCCGCATACGAAAAACCCCACCCTCACCCCTCGATCATCTCCCGGATGCGGGTCGCCAGGGTTTCCACCGGGAACGGCTTGGTGATCATCTGCATGCCGGGGTCGAGGCCGCCGTTGCCGAACATCGCGTTCTCGGCGTAGCCGGTGATGAACAGGACCTTGAGGTCGGGCCGCGCGTCGCGGGTCTGGTCCACCATCTGGCGCCCGTTCAGGCCCGGCAGGCCGACGTCGGTGACGAGCAGGTCGATCCGCTCCGGCGACAGCAGGATCGCGAGGCCCGCGGGGCCGTCCACCGCCTCCAGCGCCCGGTAGCCGAGATCGTGCAGCACCTCGACGATGAGGTCGCGCACCACCGCCTCGTCCTCCACCACCAGCACCGTCTCGCCCCGCTCCGCGCGCGGGACGGGGCCGGGGGCCGGCATCATCGCCTCGGTCGCGGCGCTGCCGCGGTAGCGCGGCAGGTAGATCTTGATGGTCGAGCCGGCGCCGGGCTCCGAGTAGATCTTGGCGTGCCCCTCCGACTGCTTGGCGAAGCCGTAGATCATCGAGAGGCCGAGCCCCGTGCCCTGGCCCAGCGGCTTGGTCGTGAAGAACGGGTCGAACGCCTTGGCCGCCACGTCCGGGCTCATGCCGGTGCCGGTGTCGGTGACGCAGATGCAGATGTACTGCCCCGCGGCCACGCCCGGATGGAGCCGGGCGTAGGCGCGGTCGAGGTGGGTGTTGCAGGTCTCGATCACGAGGCGCCCGCCGTCCGGCATGGCGTCGCGCGCGTTGATGGCGAGGTTGAGCACCGCGCTCTCGAGCTGGTGGGGGTCGCACAGGGTCAGCCAGAGGCCGCCGGCGGTGACGATCTCCAGGTTCACCCGCTCGCTCAAGGTCCGCCGCAGCAGGTCCTCCATCCCGGCGATCAGCCCGTTGGCGTCGGTGGGCTTGGGCTCCAGGGGCTGGCGGCGGGCGAAGGCGAGCAGGCGGTGGGTCAGCGCCGCGGCCCGGTTGGCCGAGGACAGGGCGGCGTTGGCGTATTTCTCGATCTGCTCGGTGCGGCCCTGCCGGATGCGGGTCTGCATCAGGTCCAGGGACCCGACGATGCCGGTGAGCAGGTTGTTGAAGTCGTGGGCGAGCCCGCCGGTGAGCTGGCCGACCGCCTCCATCTTCTGGGCCTGGCGCAGCAGTTCCTCGGCCTCGCGCTGGTCGGTGATGTCGCGCCCGACGATGTAGAACAGGTCGCCCTCGGGCACCGCGTTCCACATCACGGTCACGCGCTGCCCGTCCTGGCGGATGATCTGGTCGACGAAGCCGTCCACGGTCTCGCCCGCGGCGAGGCGCCCCACCACGTCGCCCGTCTCCGCGTGGTCGGCGGAGTCGATGATGTCGAGGAAGGGGCGTGACAGGAGCTCCTCCCGGCTCCAGCCGAGCGCCCGGGTCCAGGCCGGGTTGACGGCCTTGAGGTAGCCGTCGAGCCCGGCCGTGCCCATCAGGTCGGTGGTGGTCTCCCAGAGCCGGTTGCGCTCGCGGGTGCGGGCCTCGACCTGCCGCGTCAGGGAGGCCTCGATGCGCTTGCGGTCCGTGATGTCCTGCACGAAGGCGTAGAAGCCGTCGACCGTGCCGTCCGCCCGGCGGCGTGGGATGTAGCGGATGTCGGCCGTGCGCGGCTCCCCATTGGGATGGGGCCATTCCAGCTCCAGGTGGATCTCCCGGCCCGCCAGCACCGCCTCGAGGGCGGTGCGGCGTTCCTGGAACCCGGCCTCGCCCACGAGGTCGCGCACATGGTACCCGACCACACGGTCGAGGGGGCGGCCGAACCACGCCTCGTAGGCGGCGTTGGCGAAGCGGTAGACCAGCCCCGTGTCGATGAAGGCGATCAGGTTCGGCAGGGCGTCGGCCACGAGGCGCAGTTCGCGGGCGCCCGCCCGCACCGCCTCCTCGGCGGTCCGGCGCGCGTCGATGTCGTCGATCGCCACCACGGCGCCGCGCAGGCCGCCGCCGCCGTCGCGGATCGGCGCGCTCGCGAGCCGGACCCAGGCGGAGGTGCCGTCGCCGCGCCGGTAGAGCACCTCGGCGGCGGCGGCCTCGCCCGTGAGGACGGTGCGGGCGAGGGGATACTCCGCGGCCCGCACCTGCCGCCCGTCCGGGTGGAAGGCGACCCAGCGCTCGTGGCTCGCGATGTCGGGGGTGTCGTGGACGGGGTGGCGCAGGATCTCCGCGACGCGGGCGTTGGCGCCGACGACCCGGCCCGAGGGCGCCTCGGCGATGACGAGGCCCACCGGCACCGCCTCGAACACGGCGCGCAGGCGGGCCTCGCTCGCCACCAGCGCGTCCGAGGCGCGCCGCCGCTCGGTGATGTCGAAGGTGACGCCGGGAAAGCGTAGGGGGCTGCCGTCCTCGGCCAGGATGCAGCGGCCCTGCGCCGCGACCCAGCGCACCCCGTCGGGGCGCACGAGGCGGTATTCCGAGGCGAAGTCGCCGCCCGCCCGCATCGCGCCGGCGATGGCGGCCCGCACGTGCCCGAGGTCGTCGGGGTGGATGCCGCCGAAGAACTCGGCGATCGGCGCGCCGGCGGCGGCCTTGGCCGGATCGACGCCGTAGAGCCGGGCGAAGCGCGCATCCGCCGTGACCCGGTCGGCCCGCACGTCCCAGTCCCAGGTGCCGATGCTGTTGCCGGCCGAGAGCGCCATCTCCAGGCGCTCCTCGCTCTCCCGCCGCTCCCGCTCGGCCAGGACCTGCGCTGTGGTCTCGCCGGTGATGCAGAGCATGCCGGCGACCGCGCCGGAATCGTCGTGCACGGGCGAGTAGGTGAAGCTCCACCACGTCGCCTCCGGCGTGCCCTGCCGGTTCATCGTCAGCGGGAGGTTGCGGACGGAGACCCCCTCCCCGGAGAGCGCCCTGTCGCAGAGCGGCCCGATGTCGTCCCACAGGTCCGCCCAGAGTTCGCGGAAGGGGCGCCCCAGCGCCCCGGGGAGCCGGATGCCGAGGATCGGGCGGTAGGGATCGTTGAAGAGGCTGACGAGGTCCGGGCCCCAGGCGAGGTACATCGGCGCCGGGCAGGTCAGCATCGTCGCGAGCGTCGTGCGCAGCGAGACGGGCCAGTCCGCGATCGGCCCCAGCGACGTGCCGGACCAGTCGCGCGCCAGGATCTCGCGCCCCGTCGTGCCGCCGTTCGTCAGGAAGCGCAGGGCCTGCGGCACCGCCGCCGTCTCCGGGCCGTCTCCGTCCCCGCCCCTGTTCTCGCGTGAGCCGCTATCCACGTCGCCCCAGAATGCTCACGGGTGTCCCGCCGCCGGTCGTTCCCGGCTCGGCCTCCCCAAGCAGGGATGTGGGCAACGCCGGGTCAAGTCAACGTGGAGCGTCCGTCCGTCCGTTCCGGCACAATGCCGCCGCTCAGGCCGAGGCGCGGTCCCGTTCCATGCGCTTGCGCAGGCGGGTGGCGCCGTAGACCTCGCCGAGATGCCGGCGGGCGGCGTGGACCGGGGGCGCCTGCCGCTCCGTGTGGGCGGCGGCGATGACGCGCAGGGTCGCCGCGACGGAGCGCTCCAGGCGGCGTTCGGCCGAGGCCGATGCGGTATCGATGTCGAGCATGGTGCGGGCCCCCGCTTGCGGCCGCCCGCGCCCTCTCCCGGGACGGCGGCGGACCGTTTGACGGTGGCACCTTCCGGGGGCGCCTTGGCGGGAACAAGGCGACGCGGCGGCGAGATTGGGCGGCCGGGATCAGCCCTCAGGGGCCGTCCCGCCCCTCGCTGAAGGGATCGACGCAGGCATAGCCGACGAAGCATCTCGGGTCGTCGCGGGCCGCCTCGAAATCCGGCCGGGTCGAGGTCTCGATGGTGCAGAAGCCGGCGTCGCGCACGATGCGGGCATAGGTGCCGGGGCCCGTCGTCATCACGACGGCGCCGCTGCGGGCGACGAGGCCGGCGGCGGCGGCGCAGGTCATGGTGGTGATGTCGGGGCGGCCCTGGGCCAGCCCCGGCTGTGGCGCGAGGGCCAGGAGGGCGGCGACAGGGACAGCGAAGTGGCCGGCGCGGAGGGCCGGCCGCCTCACCGGATCTCCTCGTGCCAGGTTCGCCCGTCGCGCTCGATCAGGGCGATGGCCGAGGTCGGGCCCCAGCTTCCCGAGGGGTAGGGGCGCGGTGCCTCCGGGCGGTCGCCCCAGGCCTTGAGCAGGCTGTCGGCCCAGGCCCAGGCCACCTCCACCTCGTCGCGGCGCATGAACAGGGTGGCGTTGCCGCGGACCACGTCCATCAGCAGGCGCTCGTAGGCGTCCGGGTAGCGCTGCTTGAAGGTCTCCTCGAAGGAGATGTCGAGGTTGGTCGGGCGCAGGCGCATGCCGCCGGGGCCGGGGTCCTTGGTCATCACTTCGAGCTTCATGCCCTCCTGCGGCTGGAGGCGGATGACGAGGCGGTTGGGCTCGCGGCCGAAGGCGTCGGAGGGAAAGATCGAGAAGGGGGCTGCGCGGAACTGCACCACGATCTCGGAGAGCTTGTTGGGCATCCGCTTGCCGGTGCGCAGGTAGAACGGCACTCCCGCCCAGCGCCAGGACTGCACCTCGACCTTGCAGGCTACGAAGGTCTCGGTGCGGCTCTCGTGGCCGAGTTCGGCCAGATACCCGCCCACCGGCTGCCCGTCGACGGCACCCGCCGCGTACTGGCCGCGCACCGTGACCTGCTGCACGTCCTGGGCGGTGATGGGCTTGAGGGCGCGCAGCACCTTGAGCTTCTCGTCGCGCACGGAGTTGGCGTCGAGGTTGAGCGGGCTCTCCATCGCGGTGAGGCAGAGGAGCTGCAGGATGTGATTCTGCAGCATGTCCCGCAGGGCGCCGGAGGTGTCGTAGTAGCCCGCGCGCGCCTCCACGCCCACGGTCTCGGCCACCGTGATCTGGACGTGGTCGATCACGTCCGCCGTCCAGAGCCGGTCGAAGATGGTGTTGGCGAAGCGCAGCGCCAGCAGGTTCTGCACCGTCTCCTTGCCGAGGTAATGGTCGATGCGGAAGATCTGCTCCTCCGGAAACACCTCGCCGACCGCGTCGTTGATGGCGCGGGCGGACTTGAGGTCCTTGCCGATCGGCTTCTCCAGAACGACGCGGGAGCGCTCGCCGATCAGCCCGTGCGCCGCCAGATTCCGGCAGATCGCGCCGTAGAGGTCCGGCGAGGTGGCGAGGTAGAAGGGCCGGACCTGGTCGGGCCGCTCGGCGAGCTTGGCCACGAGGTCGGTCCAGCCCTCCTCGCCCGAGCCGTCCACGGCGACGTAGTCGAGGTGTTCGAGGAAGGCGTCGAGCACCCCCGGCTTCATGTCCTGGGCGGGCACGAAGCGCTTGAGGGCATCGCGCGCCCGCTCCCGGAACGCCTCCACCGTCAGCTCCGAGCGGGAGGCGCCGATGATCCGGCTCGTGCCCGGAATCTGCCCGTCCTGGAACCGGTAGAACAGGGCCGGCAGCAGCTTGCGGGTGGTCAGGTCGCCGGTTGCGCCGAAGACGACGCAATCGAAGGAGGCGACGGGGATGATGGTGGCCAAGGGCGGCTCCCGTGTGCGTGCAGCGTGCATGAAGGCCAGGCGCGGCGGCGACCCGGCTTATACCGGATCGCAAGACCTTCGCCACACGCCTCAGGCGAGCGGCACCACCTGCGCGCCCAGCACCGAGACGAGGTCCGCGACCGCGATGCGGATCTGGAGGCCGCGCGCGCCGCCGTTCACGTGGATGTCTCCGCCCGCTGCGATCGAGCCGGCATCGATGGCCGTCGGCACCGGGCGCTTCTGGCCGAGGGGGCTGATGCCGCCGACGACGTAGCCGGTGATGCGCTCCGCGTCGGCCGGCTTCAGCATGAAGGCGGACTTGCCCGAGAACGCGGCGGCCACCCGCTTCATCCCGACCTCCCTGTCCGAGGCCACCAGCAGGCAGACCGTCCGCCCGTCCACCGCGGCCATCAGGGTCTTCAGCACGGCGCCCGGCGGCACACCCAGGGCCTCGGCGGCCTGGAGGCCGATGCGCGGGGCGTCCGCATCGTAGGCGTAGGCATGCAGGCTGTAGGGGATGCCGGCCCGGTCGAGGGCCTGAGTGGCGCGGGTGGTCTTAGCCATTGCGATCGTCAGAGGGTCGCGGCGATCAGACGCCCGATCGCGGCATGGGCCGCATCGCGCGCGGCGGGAGTCGAATCCGAGCCCGTCATGTAGAGTGCGGCCAGGATCGGCGCGCGGCCGGGCGGGCGCAGGATCGCGACGACGTTGGCGGTGGCGTTGTCGCCCGTGCCGGTCTTGTCGCCGACGCGCCAGTCCGGCGGGAGCCCGGCCCGCAGGCGCTTGCCGCCGGTGCGGGCTGCGACCATCCAACCTTCCAGCCGCTCCCGTCCCGCCGGCGACAGGGCGTCGCCCAGGAGAATCGCCTGCAGGTCGGCGAGCATCGCGGCCGGTCGCGTGGTGTCGCGCGGGTCGCCCGGGATGGCGGTGTTGAGGTCCGGCTCGGTCCGGTCGAGGCGGCTTTCCGGGTCGCTGATCCCGCGCAGCCACGCGGTCAGCGCCGGCGGTCCGCCCAGCGCCTGCAGCATCAGGTTTCCGGCGGTGTTGTCGCTCCAGACGAGCGCCGCCTCGCAGACCGCCCCCAGCGCCATCCGGCCCGTGCCCGATGCATCGAGCGCCGCGCCGGTGACGGGGGCGTAGGCATCGAGCCCGGCCCTGTCGTACGTCACGATCCGGTCGAGGCGCTCGGCGCCCGCATCGACGCGGGCCAGGATCGCGGCTGCGGCGAGCATCTTGAAGGTGCTGCACAGGGGGAACGCCTCGTCGGCCCGGTACAGCAGGGCGCGGCCCGTCCCGGTGTCGCGCACGGCCACGCCGACCCGCCCGCCGAGGCCGGATTCGATTTCGCCGATCCCCGCCTGCGCCGCGGCGAGGGAGTCCGCGGCGCGGGACAGGCCCGGCGCGAGCGCGAGGACGCTTCCGAGGCCGAGGCAGGCTTGGCGGCGGGTCCAGGGCTGCATTGAGACTCCCGTTGGCGGCGATCGGTCTCCGAAGGGGGCCGTCATACCGCCCGATCCGGCGTCCGGCCAGACGAACGAGGCCCTACATGGAGGAGAGAGAGGCCCATATGCGTGCCGCGAGCCATCCGGAATCGGCCAGCCGTCGATTTCGGTCTGCCAGAGGGGTGAGCCACGCCGCGCTTCGGTCTATCCCTGCCCGACCGAGGAACCCCCATGACCAGCACCATCTTCGCCCCGGCGAGCGGCTTCGGGCGGGCCGCGGTGGCGGTGATCCGGATCAGCGGGCCGGCCTGCGCGTCCCTGCTGACGGCGCTCTCCGGCCCCCTCCCCGCGCCGCGTCGGCTGTCGCTCCGGACCCTGCGCGACCCCGCGGACGGCGCGGTCCTGGACCGCGCCCTCGTCGCGTTCCTGCCGGGGCCGGCCACCTTCAGCGGCGAGGACATGGCGGAGCTGCACCTGCACGGCGGCGCGGCGGTGCGGGCGGGCGTGATCCGCGCGCTTACCGCCTTTCCCGGCTGCCGCCCGGCCGAGGCCGGGGCCTTCACCCGGCGGGCGGTCCTGAACGGGCGTCTGGACCTGACCGAGGCCGAGGGCATCGCCGACCTGATCGAGGCCGAGACCGAGGCCCAGCGCCGCCAGGCCCTGCGCCAGCTCGACGGGGCGCTCGGCCGCCAGGTCGCGGCCTGGCGGGCGGAGGCCATCGACTGCCTGGCCACCACCGAGGCGGCACTGGATTTCTCCGACGAGGGCGACGTGGACGACGCGGCCCTCGACGCTGGGCTGTTCTCCCGCGCCGTCGCCTTGCGCGACGCCGTCGCCCTGGCGCTGGCGGACGGCCGGCGGGGCGAGCGCCTGCGTGAGGGTTTTTGCATCGTGCTGGCCGGCGCACCGAACGCCGGCAAATCCACCCTCCTGAACGCCCTGAGCCGGCGCGAGGCCGCGATCGTCTCGGAGCGCCCCGGCACAACGCGCGACACGATCGAGGTCCGCCTCGACCTCGGCGGCCTGCCGGTGCTGCTCGTGGACACGGCGGGCCTGCGGGAGACGGAGGACATGCTCGAGGCCGAGGGCATCCGGCGCACGCGCGCGCGACTAGTGGAGGCCGACCTCGTCCTGGCCCTGACGCCGCCCGGCGCGGACCCCCTCCCCTTGCCGCCCCTGGCCGGCCGCGTCCTGTACGTGCGCACCAAGGCCGATCTCACCGAGGGGGGAAGGGACGGCCTGTCCGTCTCAGGCCTCACCGGCGACGGATTGCCGGCGCTGCTCGATGCGATCCAGGCGGAGGCGGAGCGCGCGCTCGGCGGAGGCGAGGCCCTCGTCACCCGCGAGCGGCACCGGGAGGCGTTGACGCGCTGCGTCGCCCATCTCGACCGCGTGGCGAAGGGCGCCGCGCGTCACATGCCGGAACTCGTCGCCGAGGATCTCCGTCTCGCCGCCCGCGCGCTGGGCGAGGTGGGCGGGCATGTGGGCGTCGAGGACGTGCTGGACCGGTTGTTCGCCGGGTTCTGCATCGGGAAGTGAGGCGCGGGTGCCCTCCGCCTTTGCGGGCAACCGGATTCACACACCGTCCGCGGCCGGATAAGCCTCTGTTCCGGAACGCGGTTTCCCCTCCCCCTTGTGGGGGGTCAGGGGTGGGGGTTGGTTCAGGATCGAGCGTATCGGTGCCTCCTGCGCCACCCCCACCTCCGGCTCCTCCCCACAAGGGGGAGGAGAGGCCTGTGGTCGCGGCCGGAGCACGTCCCGAAAGCGATGTGTGAATACGATAGCCTCTGCGGGGGAGGGAGAGACCTAGACAGGCTCACGCCGAATGTTTCACGTGAAAACCCTCGTCCTCATCAGCGGCTGAGGAACATCCCGGTCAGCAGGAAGCCGAGGCCTGCCAGCCCAAAAATGCCCTCTCTCCGCTTCGTCGTGTCGATGAAATGGGCCAGCGCCCCACTCGCGCAGCAGAGCGCGCCCATGCTGATCGCCACGATGTGCATCGTCGTCTCCGGTCGTCGCCCTCGCATAGGGAGGTCTGCGACTTCACCACAACCCGCCGATGGCGGGCCGGACGGCGCTGTCCGTTAACCGATCGTCAAGCAAAGCCGATGCCAAGCTTCCGGAGTGATATATAGTCCCTGCCGCGTTGGGCTAAGGTCGGATGCTGCTCTGAAAGTCCTTTGATTTTCGGTCTCGATCATTGATCGATATATTTGGCAGAAAAGCCAGTCTGTCCCAATAGAGAACCACATCCCGAGATGCTTTCGCGTAGCGGAAGCCTCGAAGGAGACTTCTGGAAATCCAAGCGGCCATTGAATGGCTCCTTCGCGACTGCTCGGCAGTACATCGAGGTGAAGGCTCTATCGGGCGTCGATGATTCGAATGACCTTCGATTGCTGGGAGACGATGTCGAGGCTGCGCATGCGGCGTTTCGGAATCGGAAAGCGGGACGCCGATAGTGGGCAGCTTTCGGTCTCTGCGTCATGGCCCACCACCGCGATCCGCCCGTATCCAGCGCCGCAAATCCGAGCACACCTGCTCCGCAAGCAGGCACCGCCGGATTGCGTTGACCGTGATGCGCCCCCACGCGTAATCACGCGCTCATGTCCGACACAGCGTCCCAGAGCTTCGACGTGGTCGTCATCGGCGGTGGCCATGCCGGCGTCGAGGCCGCCGCTGCGGCCGCCCGCTGCGGCGCCCGCACGGCCCTCGTCACCCAATCCGAGAAGACCATCGGGGCGATGTCCTGCAACCCGGCGATCGGGGGGCTCGGCAAGGGCCACCTCGTGCGCGAGGTCGATGCCCTGGACGGGCTGATGGGCCTGGTGGCGGACGCCGCCGGCATCCAGTTCCGGCTGCTCAATCGCCGCAAAGGCCCGGCGGTGCGCGGCCCCCGCACCCAGGCCGACCGCAAGCTCTACGCGGCCGCGATGCAGGCGGCTCTGGCCGAGACGGCCGGGCTCCGCGTGGTCGAGGGGACCTGCGAGGACCTCGCGATCCGGCAGGGTCGCGTCGCGGGTGTCGTGCTGGGCGACGGGCGTGCGCTGTCCTGCGCCGCCGCAGTGCTGACCACCGGCACCTTCCTGCGTGGGCTGATCCATATCGGCGAGACCCGCATCCCCGCGGGCCGCGTCGGCGAGGCCCCGGCCGTGGGGCTGGCCGAGACCCTCGACCGGCTGGGCTTTCGCCTGGGGCGCCTCAAGACCGGCACGCCCGCCCGCCTCGACGGGCGCAGCATCGACTGGTCCGACCTGGAGATGCAGGACGCGGACGCCGACCCGGTGCCGTTCTCGACGCTCACCGATAAGATCACCACGCCACAGATCCGCTGCGGCATCACCCGCACGACGAAGGCCGTGCACGACCTGATCCGCGAGAACCTGCACCGCTCGCCGATGTATTCCGGCGCGATCGGCAGCCGGGGGCCGCGCTACTGCCCCTCGATCGAGGACAAGGTGGTGCGCTTCGGCGACCGCGAGGGCCACCAGATTTTTCTGGAACCCGAAGGCCTGGACGATCCGACCGTCTACCCGAACGGCATCTCCACGGCGCTGCCCGAGGCCGTGCAGCACGACATGATCCGCCTCATCCCTGGCCTGGAGCATGCCCGCATCGTGCGGCCGGGCTACGCCATCGAGTACGATTACGTCGATCCGCGCGAACTCGATGCCGGCCTCCAGGCCAAGCGCCTGCCCGGCCTCTACCTCGCCGGCCAGATCAACGGCACCACCGGCTACGAGGAGGCGGCCGGCCAGGGGCTGGTGGCCGGGCTCAACGCGGCCCGCTCGGCCGGAGGGCAGGAGGCGGCCCGGTTCGACCGGGCCGAATCCTACCTCGGCGTGATGATCGACGACCTTGTCACCCACGGGGTCAGCGAGCCCTACCGCATGTTCACCTCGCGCTCCGAGTACCGGCTCTCCCTGCGCGTCGACAACGCGGACGAGCGCCTGACCCCGCGCGGCCTCGCCCTCGGATGCATCGGCGGCCGCCGCGCCGCGCACTTTGCCGGCTCGCAGCAGGAACTGGCGGCGGCCCGCGCCCGGCTCGACGCTCTGAGCCTCACGCCGATGCAGGCGCGTGCGCACGGCATCGGCCTGAATCAGGACGGCATCCGTCGCAGCGCCTTCCAGCTCCTGTCCTACGCCGAACTCGACTGGTCCCGGCTCGCCGCCGTCTGGCCGGAACTGGCAGAGGTCTCGCCGCGCATCGCCGACCGGCTGCGGACGGATGCGACCTACGCGGTCTATCTCGACCGCCAGGGCGCCGACATCGCCGCCTTCCGCCGCGACGAGGCCGTGCGCCTGCCGGTCGGACTCGACTATGCCGGCATCTCCGGGCTCTCCAACGAGATGCGCCTGAAGCTCGAGACCGTCCGCCCCGGCACCCTGGGTCAAGCGGCCCGGATCGAGGGCGTGACGCCCGCGGCCCTGACGCTGCTTGCCGCCCATGCCCGGCGGGGGAGCCGGGCGGGGGTGAACGCCGATGCCGTCTGATCCTGTTCGGACCGGCCACGAGGCCGTCGAGGCGCGCTTCGAAGCCTTGCGAAGCCTCTTCCGAAGCCTCTTCCGAAGCCTTCCGAAGCCGGCTTCCGCGTTTCCGAGGGCTTTCTCCCCGTGGCCATGACCGATCCGGACCGTGATCGCGTCCTGGCGCAGGCCGGTGTTTCACGTGAAACAGCCCAGAAGCTCGACCTCTACGTGGCGCAACTCCGGCGCTGGCAGTCGATCAAGAACCTCGTCGGTCCGGCGACGCTGGCCGAAGTCTGGACCCGCCACGTCGCAGACAGTCTGCAACTCCTCGCCTTGGCGCCCGAGGCCCGGACCTGGCTCGACCTCGGCTCCGGTGCCGGCATCCCCGGCCTGATCCTGGCCATCGCCGGCGGCCCCGGCATCACCGTCGATCTGGTGGAGAGCAACGCGCGCAAATGCGCCTTCCTCACCGAGACGGCGCGGCTGACCGGGGCGCCGGCCACCGTCCATAACGCCCGCATCGAGGCGGTGATCGACCGGCACCGGGGCGTGGACGTGGTCTGCGCGCGGGCGCTGGCTCCTCTGGACCAACTCCTGGCCTGGACCGAGCCGCTGTTGACAACGGGCACCACCGGCCTGTTTCCGAAGGGCCGCGAGGTCGAAGCGGAATTGACCCTTGCCGCAGCGCGGTGGAGAGTCGGCCACGCGCTGCTTCCGAGCCGAACCGAGTCGTCGGCCCGGATCGTCCGCGTCACAGCCCTCGCTCCCGTGAGCCCATGACCAGCGACGCCCCCACCCCTCCCCCGGCTCGGCCCCTGCGCATCCTGGCGCTCGCCAACCAGAAGGGCGGCGTCGGCAAGACCACCACGGCGATCAATCTGGGCACGGCGCTGGCGGCCATCGGCGAGCAGGTGCTGGTGATCGACCTCGATCCGCAGGGCAACGCCTCCACCGGCCTCGGCATCGACCGGCGCGCGCGCCGGGTCTCGACCTACGAGGTGATGGCGGGCGAGGCCACGCTCGCCCAGGCCGTGGTGCCGACCGCGGTGCCGCGCCTCTCGGTCGCCCCCTCGACCATGGACCTGCTCGGGCTGGAACTGGAGATGGCGGCGATGCCCGACCGCTCGCACCGCCTGCGCAACGTGCTGCGGGGCGTGTCGCCCGACATCACCTACGTCCTGATCGATTGCCCGCCCTCGCTCAACCTGCTCACCATCAACGCGCTGGCGGCCGCAGACGCCGTGCTGGTGCCGCTGCAATGCGAGTTCTTCGCGCTGGAGGGCCTGAGCCAGCTCCTGCGCACCGTCGAGCAGGTGCGCGGCGCCCTCAACCCGCGGCTGACCATCCAGGGCATCGTCCTGACGATGTTCGACCCGCGCAACAACCTCTCGACACAGGTGGTCGCCGACGTGCGCGGCTTCATGGGCGACAAGGTCTACGAGACCATGATCCCCCGCAACGTCCGCGTCTCCGAGGCGCCCTCCCACGGCAAGCCGGTGCTGCTCTACGACCTGAAATGCGCCGGCTCCCAGGCCTACCTGCGGCTCGCCTCGGAGGTGATCCAGCGCGAGGGCCGGGTGCCGGTGGCGGCGTGATAGACCTTTCTCCGGGAGAAGACCGGTTCGGGAGGCTGGCGCCTCTCCTCCCCCTTGCGGGGAGGAGCCGGAGGTGGGGGTGGTGCCGGATCGAGCGCGATGGTGCCTTCTGCACCACCCCCACCCCTGACCCCTCCCCGCAAGGGCGAGGGGAAGACATGCGTATGTGTAGCGGAGTCAGGACGGGTGGGTGCGATGGCGGATGAGGTGGCGCGGCCCCGGCTGGGGCGCGGGCTCGCGGCCCTGATCGGCGATTTCGGGGATTCGGGCGGGGAGACGGCCAAGGCGGTCCAGCCGCAGCGCCGGGTGGCGGTGGAGTTCCTGCGCCCGAACCCGCGCAACCCGCGCCGGCGCTTCTCGGAGAAGGAACTGGACGAACTCGCCGCTTCGATCCGGGCCCGCGGCGTGATCCAGCCGATCGTCGCACGCGCGCTGGCCGACGTGCCGGGCACGTTCGAGATCGTGGCCGGCGAGCGGCGCTGGCGGGCCTCGCAGCGCGCGGGGCTCGACGAGGTGCCGGTGGTGGTGGTCGAGATCGACGACCGCGCCTCCCTCGAATTCGCGATCCTGGAGAACGTCCAGCGTGCCGACCTCAACGCCATCGAGGAGGCCACCGGCTACGAGCGCCTGATGAGCGAGTTCTCCTACAGCCAGCGGGAACTGTCCGAGATCATCTGCAAGAGTCGCAGCCATCTTGCCAACACCCTGCGCCTGCTGAACCTGCCTGCCGTGATCCAAGAGCGGGTCATCGCCGGCGAGATCACCGCGGGGCATGCCCGCGCCCTGCTATCGGTGCGCGATCCCGAAGGCGTCGGCCGCCGCATCGTGGAGGAGGGGCTCTCGGTCCGCGACGTCGAGGCCATCGCCACGGCCGAGCAGGACGAGGCGCGGGACCGCCCCCGTCCCGGCCGTCCGCGGGGCGCCGCGGGCCAGACCCCCGAGATCCGCGGCCTGGAACGGCGCCTGGCGCAGGCGCTGGGCGTCGGCGTCAGCCTGAAGGCCAAGAGCCCGGAGGAGGGCGAGATCCGCATCCGCTACGGCACCGCCGCGGAACTCGACGCCCTCCTCCGCCGATTCCAGGTCTCCGACGCGGAGTGAGCCTCACGCCGCCGGGAGCTTTCGGGGAAGCGCGCCGGCGGCGTGCCGAAGGGCGCCGTGCATCCGCGCCTCCCAGCCCGGCGCGGTGGCGCGGAAACGGTCCAGGACCGCTCGATCGAGGGTCAGGGTCACGCGCTCAGTCGCGGCGGTGTCATCGAGACCGCGCTGACGCAGCCAGGAGGCGTAGAGTTCCGGGGACGCATCCTTGAACGGGACGGCGTTCCTGAAATCCTCCTTGGTCCATTCCGGATTGTCCGGATCGCTCGCGATCCCGGCCTGAATGCGCGCCTCGTCCGCATCGGTGAGCGGCGGAAGTTCAGTCTTGGCTTTGGTCATGGAGTCTCCTTTCCGCTCGGCTCGCGGGTACGGTCACGCCGCAGCCCCGGCACCAGGGCCGCGAGGCGCTCCTTCATCGTCATCCGCCCCGGCTCGGGAAACGGCATGGCTGCCCCTCCAGGATGGAAGCCCGAGCGGCTGGAACGGCCGTGTCTCGCCTGTGTGTCCGGGGACCGGTATCACCCGCGCCGCCGGGCACCCTCGGCGATGCGCAGGAGGGCGGCGCCGGCATGCGCGTGGGCGAGCTCCGGGTCGGCCCGCCGACAGGCCAGGATCGCATCCTGGAGGATCTGGACGGCCTGCCGCAGGGCGCCGGGCGCCCAGCGCCCGAGCTGCCCCTCGATGCTGGCCTTCCGCTTGAAGTGCAGGCCGCGCCACGTGGCCGCCATCAGGCTCGGGCTCTTGTCCGGGTTGTCCAGCCGGGTCGCGAGCAGGGTCAGGGCGTGGCGCAGGGCCGAGCCCAGCATCATCGACGGGTCGAGGCCCTCGTGCCGGAAGCGGCGGTAGTCGCGCTCGACCGCGCCCCCGCGCCCGTCGAAGGCGGCGTCGATCAGCGTGTTGAGGACGCTGGCGGCGACGTCGCTGGCCACCGCCTCCACGTCGTCGAGGCTCACGCTCCCCTGCCCGTGGGCGTAGAGGGCGAGCTTCTCGATCTCCGACAGGCTGGCGCGCCGGTCGCCGCCGAGGCTGCGGCTCAGGGTCTCTCTCGCCTCGCGGGCGATGCGCAGGCCGCGCGCCTCCAGGGTCCGCTCGATGAGGTCGGAGAGCGCCCGCTCGTCGTCCGGGTAGCAGGGAATCGCGAGCGCCCGCGGCGACTTCTCGCAGAGGGTTCGCAGGGGCGCGGACTTGGCGAGGTCGCCACCCTCGACCACGATGCGGGTGTCGGCGATCTCCGCCTTCAGGACGGCCTCGACGGCGGGCGCGTAGTTGCGGCTGCCGGGGCGCACCCAGATCGTGCGTTTCCCGCCGAACAGCCCGACCGTGCCGGCCTCGTCGGCGAGCCGTCCGGGGTCGGAGGCGAGGGTGTCGCCGTCGATCCTGACCAGGGCGAAGGGGTCGTTGGGGTCGTCGACGAAGCTCTCGGCCAAGCGCTTGGCGCGCTCGACCACGAGGCCGGTATCGGGCCCGTAGACCAGGATCACGGGGATGCGCGGATCGGGCCCGCGCCGGAGCAACCCTTCGACCTCGCCCGCCTTGACGACGGTCAAGGCGCGATTCCCATCCGGGACGGGCCGCTCACGGCTTGGCCGACAGCACCGAGGCGATGCGGGTCTTGATCTGGTCGGCCAGCACCTTGGCCAGCCGGATCTCCGCGTCGCGGGCGGCGCGCTGGCTGGCGAAGCGCTGGACCGAACGGTCGTAGGTGGCCGTCGAGGTGGCGACGCCGTCGGTGACGACCTTGGTCCCGTCGAGGTTCTCCAGGCTGAACTTGACGTTGGCCACGATGGTCCCGGCCTCCGCCCGGCCGGTGGTGGAGGAGACGATCGGGGTCTGGATGACCTCGCTGCCCTGCATCTTCAGGCGGTAGCGCTTCGGCGCCGGCTGTCCCGAGCCGTCGAGACCGAAGATCAGCTCGCTGCGCAGATAATGGCCGATGCGCTCCTGCCCCTGGGCCATCGCGATCTCGTCGACCTGGATGCCGGCGAGCAGCGCCCCCATCGACTCGCCCGAGGCCGTCGGCCCGTAGAGGGGGCGAAAGCAGGCCGAGAGGTTGAACGCCAAGGCGACGACGCAGGCCGCCCGCCCGATCGTCCCCGCCACCGCTCTCCGTCCGTCCGAACGCTTCATCAGCCCGCCGCCGTCCCGACTCGATCCCGAACCGCTCTTTAGCGCGTGGGCGAGGCCCCGCGCCACGAGCATGCACGCCAACCGTTACGATTCCTCTGCGGCGAGAGTGGGGTGGACGATCCACGCCCGGCGCGAAAGCCGGGCCGGGGGCCCGTCATCCCGGCTCTCCGGTCCGAAAACGACCGGCGGGCAGATCGGGCTTTCAATCACGGTGGCCGGCTTGAAGGAGGCCGCGTCGATAGCGACGCTGCCGCGATTCAAGACAGCTTCAGAACTCCAGGGCCGGCTCCCGCAGGGCTGTGGATTCGCGCGTGCACACGGCCTGGTCGGGGGCCGCGTTGCTGCCCGCGAGCGCCTTCGCCAGTTCGGCGCGCGCCTTCTCCATGTCGGCCCGGAAGGTCGCGTCGCCCAGCAGCGCCGCGAAGGCCGAGGAGCCGTTGGTGCGCCCGGCCGCCACGTCGCTCAGCCAGTGCACGCCGCAGATGACCCGGCTGTCGCCGTAGGCCCGGCCGCGGGCGAGGATGGGCGTGGCCTTCTCGGGCACGAGGGCGGCCATGATCAGGGCGAAGGCCCAGCCCTGCGCGGCATGGCCGGAGGGGTAGCTGAAGCTGTCGGCCAGCATCTGCGTCCGCTGGACGCAGATCGGCGCCTCGTTGCCGACGAAGGGGCGCAGGCGCCGGTAATGCACCTTCGGGCCGCGGGTGGCGCGGGCGACGTCGAGGCGGGCCCGCTCGAACAGGTTGATCACCGCCGGCACGCGGGTCTGGTCGATGCGGGTGCCGAGCACGCAGGCGAAGGTCTCGAGGATCGCGGCCGCGCCCTCGGCCACGTCGTTGGCGGCCATGTCCCATCGCGGGCTGCCCTTGAGGGCGCGGGTCGCGTTGAAGGCGGTGCGGTCGGCAGCCTCCAGGGTCGAGTGGCTCGCGGGCGGCGGCGGCAGGATCTTGACGGTGTCCGGGGCGACCGCCTCGCCGAGATAGGGCTTGTGGGCCGGCTTCTCGGGCCGCAGCGTATCCTTGTCGAGGGACGGGGCCGCGGTCTCCGGCGGCGGGGCCGGGCGCGGCGGCGTGGGCTCGGCGAAGGCCGGCTGGGCGAGGAGCGCCGCGAGGGCGAGGGTGGCGAGGGGCAGGGAGCGGGACATCGGGTCCGTGGGGTCGCGCGGGACGGTCGAGGCTAGCCATACCGTGGCATGGCTGACCGGGATATGACCATGTACGCCCGGTGGGCTGCGGGCCGATCCGTTAACGATATCGCCGTCGCTTCAAGTCCCGGCCGCACCAGGATAATCGGTGTCGCCGTCTTTAGATTGGAGCCGTGCCTGACCACATCGCGTCGGATCACGCCTCTCGCCGAAGGAGATCGTGTGGCCATACCCTTCGATCGTGACCGCCTCCTGCGGGCTTTCGAGATGCTCGGGGCCGACCTCGCGGAAAGGGGGGTGTTCGTCGAACTGGCGGTCTATGGCGGTGGGGCGCTGATGCTGCAGTTCGCATGGCGGCGGGCGACCGAGGATGTCGATGCGGTCGTACGTGAGGGCTACGACGCGGCGGCTCTGGGGCCTTCGGTGCTACGGGTCGCTGAACGGATGGGCATCGAGCCGGACTGGCTGAACAACGCCGTGGGCATGTTCACGCCGTTGACCGAGGACGATACCCTGTTCGCCCTGTCCGGCAGCTATCCCTCCGGCACCGCGCCGGGTCTGCGGACCGTCATTGCCGCACCACACTACCTGTTGGCTATGAAGTTACAGGCTCTGCGCAACCTCGACCGCGGTACGCGCGACTTGACCGATGCACGGGCGCTGGCAGCGCATCTCGGAATCACGGACCGCGAGGCGCTGACGCGGCTCTACGTCTCGATCTATGACGAAGACCCGCCCGAAGAGGCGTTGTCACGCTTCGGAGCCGTGCTTGCCGACGGTCGGCCATGAGGCCGCACACGCTCCATGAGGTCGTCGAACGGACCCGCCGGGACCCCGACTGGAACCACCACTTGAGTGAGTTCCTCGACGCCTTCTACGGTGCCGACGGCGACACCATCCGCCAAGCCGGTTTCATCGGGGACGAGCCGGGCCTGCTGGGCGACAGGCAGGCCGATGCTTTCGTCGGCGGCGTCGGCGAACATCTGGCGCGGCGCTGGAACCTGCCGATCCCGGCTTGGGTCAGACACCGGGACCGCTATCTCACGACCGCCCTGTTCGTGCCGGACGAACGGCCCCTGCGCGGCTACCTGCTGTGCGTCAGCCCGGTCGCCTTTCGCGCCCGCCTGATCTTCACGGGGCCGGACCCGCTCCAGCGCGCCCGCTTTCCCTATCACCGCGGCGTGATCGCGATGCCGTCGACCTATCCGCCGATCTGAGGATCACCCGCCCCGGATCGCGGCGGCCACCGCCTCCGGATACTCCTCGTGCGGGCTGAGCGCTCCGGGGATGGAGACGGACCGCACCTGTCCGCTCGCCGCCAGGGCGTCCATCTCGGCGCCCGAGCGGCGCGGCGCGCGCTCCGGCCTCAGCATCAGGACCGGCGGTATCGTGCCGGCAAACAACCGCAGGAAATCCGCGCGCGTCTCGACGGGATCGAGGCCGCCGGTGACGAAGGCGGCCGTGCCGAAGCGTCCGTTCCTCTGCCGGGTGACGGCGTGCTTTTCGGCGATTACCCCCGGCGTGACGTGGGCCGGATCGGCGTAGACGTGGGCGCGCATCATCCGCCCGATGATCGGGGGCGAGATGTTGATTCGGTAGAGGGCATCACCCAGGATCGGCGTCTCGACCAGGCGACGCAGGCGGGCGAACAGCGGCTTCCGGTCGGGTCCCATCGCGGTTGGCAGGGGGCCGCGCCACGTCGGCGCCACCAGGACGATCCGTGCGAAGGTCTTCGGATGCCGGCGGGCGGCGGCGACGAGATAGCCGGCTGCGTGGCCCGCCGCGACGCCAAGGGCATAGGGGCCGGGGGCGGCCGCGATCAGCGCGTCGAGGAAGGCGTTCAGGCTCTCCGGGTTCAGGGGCAGCCGCGCCCGCGGCCGGTCCCCGAAGCCCGGCCAGTCCGGCACGAGGCAGCGATGGTCGCGGGCGAGTTCGTGCGCCAGTCCGCGCATCTCGGCCCGGGCCGAGATGGTGGAGAGCGCCGGCAGCAGGAGGGCCTCGCGGCCCTGCCCGATCGTGTCGCAAGGGGTCGGCACCCTGCACCCGGCGACGGTCAGGTCGAGGGTGCGCCCGGCGGCCATCGCGGAATCCGGCGCGTCAGGTGCGCAGGAGTTCGTTGATGCCGGTCTTGGCGCGGGTGCCGGCATCGACCCGCTTGACGATGACGGCGCAGTACAGGCCCGGTCCGGGCGAGCCGTCCGGCAGGGGCTTGCCCGGCATGGTGCCCGACACGACGACGGAATAGGGCGGCACGCGGCCGTAGAAGACCTCGCCGGTGGTGCGGTCCACGATCCGGGTCGAGGCGCCGATATAGACGCCCATCGAGAGCACGCTGCCCTCGCCGACGATCACGCCCTCGGCGACCTCGGCGCGGGCGCCGACGAAGCAGTTGTCCTCGATGATGACCGGGTTGGCCTGGAGCGGCTCCAGCACGCCGGCGATGCCGGCCCCGCCGGAGATGTGGCAGTTGTCGCCGACCTGGGCGCAGGAGCCGATCGTCACCCAGGTGTCGACCATGGTGCCCTTGCCGACCCGCGCCCCGAGATTGATGAAGGAGGGCATCAGCACCGCGCCCGGCGCGATGTAGGAGCCGCGCCGCACGAAGCAGCCCGGCACGGCGCGGAAGCCCGCGGTGCGGAACTCTGCGTCCGTCCAGCCCTCGAACTTCGAGGGCACCTTGTCCCACCACGGCGCGCCGCCGGGGCCGCCGGAGATCGGCGCCATGTCGTTGAGGCGGAAGGACAGCAGCACCGCCTTCTTGAGCCACTGGTTGACCTGCCAGTCGCCGTCCACCTTCTCGGCTACGCGCGCCTTGCCGGAATCGAGGAGGTCCAGGGCCTCGTCGACGGCCTCGCGCACGGGTCCGCGGGTGGCGGTATCGATGGCGGCGCGCTCGTCCCAGGCGTTTTCGATGGTGCGCGCGAGATCGGCGTGGGACATGGGTCTTCCGGGAGGGGCTGTTCGACGGAGCCCGTGCTTACAAGGGGCCGCCCGCTCTGTCACCTGAGGGCGCGTCTCGGACCGGGGCGGCGGCCTCGGCGAAGACCGCGCCCTTCATCAGCGGCCGCGCCGTGCGGAAGAACGAGCCCCGGCTCGCACGCCAGACACCCCCGTCGCGGGAGACCGCGGCGTCGGCGGTCAGCACGCCCGAGGGCATCCCGACCCGCAGGCCCGCCCCGCCCGAGAGGCCGGCGACGGCATGCACCACGCTGCCCTCCAGGCGCGCCGCGACCGCCAGGCAGAGGGTTGCCGTGAGCGGCAGAGCCTGGTGCGGGACGCCGTTCGAGATCGCTCGGGCCGTCAGGTCCATGTCGGCTGCCGCCAGGGACGCGCCGGACAGGGTGACCGCCTCCCGGGCCGGCGCGACGAGGCAGACGAAGGGGACGTGGACGATCGTCGCGGCATGGTCGAGGTCGCGCCCGATTCCCATCGCCACCGAGGCCGCGGCCCTGATCCGGGCCAGACGGCCGAGCAGGCCCGGCACCGCCTCCAGCTCGGCGGGCGATTCGGTCCCGGCCAGGCCGAGGTCGGCGGCGTGGAGGAAGACGCAGGCGTTGGCGGCATCCACCATCGACACCGCGACCGCGCCGAGCCCGGCGACGTCGAGCCTGCCGCGCACCGCGCCGGTCGGCAGCAGCCGGCCCGTGCTCGCCCCGCCCGGATCGAGGAAATCGAGCCGGATCGGTGCGCCCGAGCCGGTGACGCCGGGAATGGTCAGGTCGCCGCCGTAGACGGCCCTGCCGCCGCGGACCGCGAAGGCCGCCTCGATGAGCTTGCGGGTGTTGGTGTTGTAGATCCGGACCTTGACCGGCCCGTCGCCTGCCGGGACGAGCCCCTCGTCCACCGCGAACGGGCCGACCGCCGAAAGCATGTTCCCGCAATTGCCCGACAGGTCGATCCGGCCTTCGCGCACGGCGACCTGGACGAAGGTGTAGTCCACGTCGGCGTCCGCGCGTTCGGACCGCTCGACGATGCAGATCTTGGACACGGAGGACACGCCCCCGCCCATGCCGTCGAGCTGGCGGCCGAACGGGTCCGGACTGCCCATGGCCGACAGGAACAGCGGCTCCCACTCCGCGACGTCGCGGGGCACGTCGCGCCGGTGCAGCATCAGGGCCTTGCTGGTGCCGCCGCGCATGAAGACGGCAGGGACCGTGGTGAGGGTCATCGCGCGCGCTCCCTATGAAGGCTCCGGCGTCCGGCTCTCCAGCATCGCCCGCACCCGCTCCAGGCCGGCGCTCAGGCCCGTGAGGTCGTCGGCCAGGGCGGCATGGATCGCGGCGGCGGCTTTGGGAAACTCCTGCAGCACCCGCTGCATCAGGGTCGGGCTGATGCGCATCACCTCGGCGGCGGCGGCGGCCCGCGCGTCGCTCGGGCGCTCCCCGCGCACGAACAGGGCGAGCTGGCCGATCAGCGCCGAGCGCCCGGCCGTGACCGGCCCGCCCCCCGCGATGCGGGGCTCCAGCCGGATCGTGCCCGACATCACCACGAAGCCGCCGTCGGCCGGATCGCCGCGGGCGAAGAGCAGGTCGCCCTCACCGAGGCTGCGCCGCTCGGCCGCGAAGGTGAGGAGGCGCAGGGCGTCGCGCTCGAAGAAGCCGAAGAGCGGCGCGGCGGCGAGGATCGCAATGTCGTCGTCGAGCCCCAACGCGAACCTCTGGCCGTCAGCACCATCGGAGCCTTAGCCCAACGGCGCCGCCCGTACGACGGCCAGCGGCCCGAAATCCAAAAAATCAGGGGAGCAGCTTGTAGCCGCCGCCCTCGGTGACGAGGATCGCGGCGATGGCCGGGTTCGGCTCGATCTTCTGGCGCAGGCGGTAGATGTGGGTCTCCAGGGTGTGGGTGGTGACCTGGGCGTTGTAGCCCCACACCTCGGCCAGCAGCGTGTCGCGGCCCACCACCTCGCGCCCGGCGCGATAGAGGAAGCGCAGGATCGCGGTCTCCTTCTCGGTGAGCTTCAGCTTCGAGCCGCGCTCGCCGATCAGCAGCTTGGCGCCGGGCCGGAAGGTGTAGGGGCCGATCTGGAAGATCGCGTCCTCGCTGGCCTCGTGGCTGCGCAGGTGCGCGCGGATGCGGGCCAGCAGGATCGCGAACTTGAATGGCTTGGTGACGTAGTCGTTGGCCCCCGCCTCCAGCCCTTCGACGGTGTCGGCCTCCGAATCCTGCGCCGTCAGCATGATGACCGGCCCGCGGAAGCCGTTGCGGCGCATCACCCGCACCGCCTCGCGCCCGTCCATGTCGGGCAGGCCGACATCCATCACCGCGAGGTCGACGCGCTCGTCGCCGACGCGGGCGATCGCCTGGGCCCCGCTCGCCTCGCTCACCACGACGAACTCCTCGTGCAGGTCGAGCTGTTCCGTCAGGGTCTCGCGCAGGATAGCGTCGTCGTCGCAGATCAGCAGGCGGTAGACGTTCATCGTCCGTCGGGCTCTCGGCAGGGCACGATCGGGTCCGGGCCATGGGGGAGGGACGCGGTTCCCGTCAAGGAAAACCGATGCCCGAGGCGTCGTCGCTCCCATGGCCCGAACACGAGCCGCCCGAGCATATGCACCAGAATAAGGCTCTTTTCGCCGCCGGGAATTGGTTTGTGCGCAATTCGTCACGCCTTTCGGTGCCGGATTGGACCGCTTCCAGGCGCCCGGATTTAGATTGCCGGCTTATCATGCGCTCCGGACGGGGATTCGAGAGGTTGGAATGACGCGCAGACCTACCCGGCCCAAGATGGTGCCGACCACCCTGGCCTGCCTCCGGGTCGATGCGCTTGCCGGCGACCGGCGGCGCGGCCGGCTCCTGGCAGGGGGCAGCGTCATCGCCTGCGCGCTCGGTGCGGGGGGAATCGTCCGGCGCAAGCGCGAGGGCGACGGGGGCTCGCCCCACGGCAGCTTCCGCCTGCGGGGCGGTCGCTTCCGCCCCGACAGCCTGGGCCACCGGCCCGCCACGGCCCTCCCCTTGCGCCCGACGCGAGCCCATGACGGCTGGTGCGACGACCCGCGCGACCGGCGCTACAACCGGCCGATCCGCCTGCCGGCACCGGGCGTCAGCGCCGAGGCGATGTGGCGCGCGGACGGCCTCTACGACGTGGTGATCGACCTCGACTACAACCGCGGCCCGATCCGGCCGGACCGCGGCTCGGCGATCTTCCTGCACGTCGCGCGGGCGGGATATCGCCCGACCGAGGGCTGCGTCGCCCTCGAGCGGTCGGACCTGCTGCGGCTGCTGCGCCGGGTCGGCCCCCGCACGCGCCTGCGGATCGGCTGATCGAACGGACGGAAAGCCGGCAGGCACGTGGCCATGATGGCAGCCGGTCGGCTAAGGGTATGACGATGACGTTTCGTCGTCGCCGTTCCATCGTGATCGCTATGGATGATCGCTTTACATCGCCTGTTCCATACGGTCCGCTCCACGAATGCCTGAAAGACCGTCGATGCAGCCAATTCCCCCGTCGCCTTGCCATTGCTTGGCGGTGCGTCAAGCGGCAAGACAGATGACGCAGCTCTACGATCGGCATCTTGTGGCGGTCAGCCTGCGCGCCACCCAGTACGCCATCCTCGCCCAACTGGACCGATACGGGCCGATGGCCGTGCACGAGCTTGCCCACCACCTCGTGATGGACCGCACCGCGACGGGCCGGACCCTGCGGCCCCTGGAGCGCGACGGTCTGGTCCATAACGGCCCCGGCCGCGACGCGCGCACCCGCTGCATCAAGCTCACGCCGGAAGGCGCGGCGCGCCTCGAAGCCGCCCGCATCCCGTGGCGGCGGGCCCAGACCGCCTTCGAGGCGCAGTACGGCGCGACCGAGGCCGATTCCCTGCGGCTCTCGCTCGCACGGGTCGTCGGACGGGCCTGACCGGCCGCCGCCGCGCGGCCGGTTTCAGACCTTCGGCGTGCGCGCCCCGAAGATCGCCGTGCCGACGCGGACATGGGTCGCGCCCATCTGGATCGCGGCCGGATAGTCGGCGCTCATGCCCATCGACAGGATCGGCAGGTTGTGCCGGGCCGCGATGCCCGCGAGCAGGGCGAAATGGGCCGAGGGCGGGTCGTCGGCGGGCGGGATGCACATCAGGCCGTTGATCGCCAGCCCGTGCGTGTCGCGGCACTCCGCGAGGAGTGCGTCGAGCTTGTCGGGCGCTACGCCCCCCTTCTGCGGCTCGTCGCCGGTATCGACCTGGATCAGCAGCTTCGGCGTCCGGCCGCTGCGGGCGATCTCCTTGGCGAGCGCGGCCGCCAGCGACAGCCGGTCCAGGGAATGGATCACGTCGAACAGCTCCACCGCCTCCCGCGCCTTGTTCGATTGCAGGGGCCCGACGAAGTGCAGCTCCACGTCCGGGTAGCGCTCCCGCAGCGCCGGCCACTTGGCCTTGGATTCCTGCACGTAGTTCTCGCCGAACAGGCGCTGCCCGGCCTCCAGCGCCGGCAGGATGTGCTCGGCCGGCACGGTCTTCGAGACCGCGATCAGGTGCACGCCGGCGGGATCCCGCTCCGAATCCTCGGCCGCCCGGCGGATGCCGGCCAACACCTCCGCCAGCCCTGCGGCGACGTCGGCCTGGCCGACCGGCGGCTTGTCCGTGGGGGAGGGTGTGGCAACGTCCGTCATTCGGCTTCCTCGATCCAACAGGCCGGACCTACCAGCCGGAACGCGCGCCGCAAGCCCAGGCTCCAGGGCGATCGCGTGAACGCGCTTGCCCTTACTTTCTGCTCGGCCTCAATCGCCGGCGCCCGCCTCCG
>NZ_BPRB01000055.1 GCF_022179685.1 Methylobacterium trifolii | reverse complement strand
GCGGGTCGGGCGCACGCCTCGTCGGAATCGTCTCCTGCCTGCCGGACGAGGGCAAGACCATGGTGGCGGCCAACCTCGCCAACCTGATCGCCCAGAACGGCTCGCGGGTGCTGCTGATCGACGGCGACCTGCGCAAGTCCTCCCTGACCGCCGAACTGGCGCCCGGCGTCGAGAACGGGCTCGACAGCGTCCTCTACGGCGGGGCCGAACTGTCGGCCAGCGTGCTGCGATCCTCGAACCCGCGCCTGGACTTCCTGCCGGCCACCACCACGCTGGCGCGGCGGGACTCGCACGAGATCCTGGGCTCGCGGGCCATGCAGGCCCTCCTGACCGAGGCGGGGGAGGATTACGACTACGTCATCGTGGACCTGCCGCCGATCCTGCCCGTGATCGATGCCCGCGCCATGGCGGCCTACCTCGACGGCTTCATCCTGGTGGTCGAGTGGGGCGTCACCTGCCGCGAGGTCGTGGCCGACGCCCTGCGCTCGGCGCCCGCGATCCACGACCGCCTCCTCGGCGTGGTGCTCAACAAGGTGCACCTGCCCCGGCTGCCCGGCTACGGCGACCGGGAATCGACCTACTACCGCACCCGGATCGCCGCCTGAGCCCCGCGATGCGCACCCGCCCGATGAAGCGAGGCCGCGCGCGGTACGCCGCCGCCGGACTCGACGTTCCGACGCGCGTCGGCCCTTCGAAAAAGGATCGCTGATGTCATTGCAGACGGCAACGCATTCCTCGGGAGCCGGGCAGTCCGTGTCCGCGCCGCGACTCGTCGGCCGGGAGCACATCCCCGGCCTCGACGGGGTCCGGGCGCTCTCGATCCTGATCGTGATGGCCGGGCATTACGGCTTCGGGAAGATCGTTCCGGGCGGATTCGGCGTCACGATCTTCTTCTTCGTGAGCGGCTTCCTGATCACGACCCTGCTGCTGCGCGAACTCGACGCCTCCGGCGGGATCGACCTGCGGAACTTCTACCTGCGCCGCCTGCTCCGGCTCGCGCCGGAACTCCTCGCCTTCGTGCTCGTCACGCTCGTCGTCGGCCTGGCGACGGACAAGGTCGTCAGGCCGGTCGAGCTGCTGGCGGCGGTCTTCTACTTCACGAACTACTATCACCTCATCAACGGCATGTGCTCGTACGACGTCTGCGTCGGCTGGCACATCCTCTGGTCGCTGGCCGTGGAGGAGCACTTCTATCTCCTGTTCCCCCTGTGCCTGCTCCTGCTGGCCCGCAATCCGCGCCGCCTCCTGTACGTCCTCACCGGCCTGCTGGTGGCGGCCCTGGTCTGGCGCCTCGTGGTCGTCCTCGCCCTGAACCTCGACGCGGACTGGACCTACAAGGCAAGCGATTCACGGCTGGATTCGATCGGCTACGGCTGCTGGCTCGCGGTGGTGTTCGCCCGCTTTCCGGCGATGCTCGCCAAGCCTGCGCGGCACGGCTACCTGATCGCCTCGGCCGCCGCCGGGCTCCTCGTGGCGTCGCTGGCCGTGCGCGATCCCGTCTTCCGGGACACGGCCCGCTATTCGGTGCAGGGCGTCGCCATCGGCCTCGGCTTCCTCGCCCTGTACGCGACGCCCGTCGGCACGCGCGGGCTCGCGTTCCTCGACACCGCACCGATGGTCTGGATGGGACGGCTCTCGTTCGCGGCCTACCTCTGGCACTTCATGCCCCTGGACCTCTTCCTCTGGTGGCTCGACCACGACCGGGCCGGCGAGATGTCCACGCTGGCCAAGTGGCCCGTCGCCCTGGTCTCGACCGTGGTCACCTTCGGCCTCGCCTGGCTGTCCTACGTCCTGATCGCGCGGCCGGTCTCGCGCCTGCGCCATCGCTTCCGCGCCCGCGGGAGCGAGGCCGGAGCGGTCGTCCCGGCGGCACCGGCCTCCATGACCGGGCTGTTCGCGACGGACGGAGCGGCCGGGTCCGGCCGGGGACGGGCCTGATGCGCGTCGCCTTCCTCTCCTCCGGCTCGCCGGAGAACTACGCCGCCTGGAGCGGGACCCCGTATTTCTGCCTGCGCGCCCTGCGCGCCCAGTTCGAGACGGTGGAGCCCATCGGAAGCCCGCCGATGCGAAAGCTGATGCAGGGCCTGCGGCGGGCGGGCTCGCGCCTGCGGGTCGACCCCCTGCGGGAGCCCGCCGTCGCCGCCCTCTACGGGATGGCCCTGCGCCGGCGCCTCGAACGGTTCCGGCCCGACGTGGTGTTCGGGCTGGCCAGTTCCACGCAGCTCTACGGCCTCGTCGACGACTTCGACGTGGTCCACTGCTCGGACGCGACCTTCCGGGTGATGCGCGACTACTATCCGGACTGGTTCTCCGGATTGTCGCAGCGCACCTTGCGCAACGGCGAACGGATCGAGGCCCGCGTGATCGGGGGCGCCGCCCTCTCGCTCTACGCCTCGGACTGGGCGGCCGACTCGGCACGCCGGGATTACGGCGCCGGCCACGACCGCGCGCACGCGGTGCCGTTCGGCGCCAACCTCGACGAGGCCCCGGTCCCGTCGAATACCCCCGCCGACCGGGTCTGCCGCCTGCTGTTCATCGGCGTCGACTGGGCCCGCAAGGGCGGGGACCTGGCGCTCGCGGTGCTGCGGACGCTCCGCGCGCGCGGGGTCGAGGCCGAGCTGCACGTCGTCGGCTGCGCCGTGCCCGCCTCGGTCGGCGCCGTGCCGGGGCTCGTCGCCCACGGCTTCCTCAGCAAGGGCGACCCCGCGCAGCACCGGCAGCTCCAGGACCTGTTCGCCCGGGCCGCGTTCCTGATCGTCCCGAGCCGGCAGGAAGCCTACGGCCTGGTGTTCTGCGAGGCCGGCGCCTACGGGCTGCCGAGTCTGGCCACCGCCACCGGCGGCATCCCCACCATCGTACGCCCCGGCATCAACGGCTTCCTGTTCCCCCTGGACGCGACGGCCGGCGCCTACGCGGACGTGGTCGAGGCGCAGTGGGGCTCGCCCGCGGCCTATGCCCGGCTGCGCGAGAGCACGCTCGCCCGCGCCAGATCCGACTTGACCTGGGAGGCCTGGGGCACGCGCAGCGCGGACCTCATCCGCGGCGTGCGCCAGCGTCGTCCCGAGGCCGTGCATGCCGACCTGCGACCGCTGGCGGAGGGAAGTCCCTCGTGAGGTTCGCGCGCTCCCGCCCCGTCCCGATCCGCCTCGAGAAATTCGCCTGATGGCCGCCCTGTCACGCCTGCGCTCCGGCGCGACGCTGCTGTCCGGCAACATGGCGGACATGCTGTTCCCGCTGCTGCGCAACATCGCCCTGTCCCACACCCTGCCGCGGGAGCAGTATGGGCTGGCCATCTCGCTGTCCGTCGTCGCGGCCTTCGCCGAACTCGCCACCGACATCGGTATCCAGTACTCGGCCGTGCGCGGCCACGCCGAGGCGGACCCGGACGAGGTCTACGGCACGCTGCACGCCGTCGCCCTGATCCGCTCGGTCTTCATCGCCCTGGTGCTGCTGGCGGCGGCCCCGTTCGTCGTGGCCGCCCTCGACGTGCCCCAGGCCCTCTGGGCCTTCCTGCTGCTGCCGCTGGTGTCCCTCGTGCGCGGGTTCCAGAACCTCGGGGTCAAGGAACTCACCCGGACCTACGAGTTCTGGCCGGATGCGGCCACGCTGGTCGCCGCGCAGGCCGCCTGGACCGTGGTCTCGGTCGCCCTCGCCCTGGTCTTTCGCGATTACAGCTGCATGCTGTTCGGGATCGTCGGCGGGGCGGTGGTCGGCGTCGTCGTCTCGCACCTGATGGCGCGCCGCCGCTGGCGCCTGTGCTGGAACCGCGCCGTCGCCAGGGACGCCCAGAGCTTCGGGCGCCCGCTGATCCCCAACGGCATGGCCAACGCCTTCAGCATCATGGGCGACCGCCTGCTCGTCGGCAGCGCGCTCGGCGTCGCGACGTTGGCCCAGTACAGCAATGCCATGGGGACCGCCCTGATCCCCCGCGGGCAGCTGATCAAGTTCCTCACCAGCATCTACCTGCCGGCCCTCGTCGGGCTCAAGCCCGCCGACCCCGCCCGCTCCCACATCCTCGACCGCTGGGCGGCGTGGCTCTCCATGGCGGCCTTCGCCTACGGCATCGGCCTGCTCGCCGCCGGCCGCCCGATGATCGGCCTCGTCTTCGGCTCGGCCTACGAGCCCTCGCAACTGCTCATCGGGGCCATCGCCATCGACGTCTGCATCAAGTCGCTGCTGGCCTTCCCCGTCCCACCCTGTCTCGCCGCCGGGCAGACGCGCTTCCTCCTCCGGGGCTCGATCGCCGGAGCGGTCGCGGTCCTCCTGGCCGCCCTGACCATCCCCCTGCACCGGTCGCTCGCCGGCTTCGTGTTCGCGCTCGCCGCCGGCGAGAGCCTCGTCCTGGTCTGGATCGTCTGGCGGACGCTCGTCCTGCACCCCTTCAGCCGGGGGCTGGCCTGGTTCCTCGTGCTGTTCCCCGTCGGCGCCATCCTCGGCCTCGTCGCCGTCTCGGCCGCCGCCGAGCCCCTGCCGCTGCCCGAGTGGATCGGCTTGTGCGTCCTCTACGGCGGCCTGGGCCTGCTCGCCTACGTGCTGGCCCTGCGCGCCCGGGGCGTCGGCCTGCGCGACATGGTCTCGATGGGCTCGGTGGCCGAGGTGCTCGGATGATTTCGGACCGTGAGGAGGACCGCATGCAGGAACCATCCGGAACGGCGGACGGCCCGGCGATCTCCGTGGTGATGCCGCATCTCGACGACCTGGAGAACCTCGACCTCTGCCTGTCGCATCTCCAGGCCCAGACCCTCGGGCGCGACCATTTCGAGATCGTCGTGTCGGACAACGGCTCGCGCGGCGGTCTCGCGGCCGTCGCGGCTTTGGCCGGCACCCGTGCCCGCGTCGTGGCCGCGCCCGAGCGCGGGGCGGGCCCGGCCCGGAACGCGGGGGTGGCGGCGGCCAAAGGCCGTATCCTCGCCTTCATCGACAGCGACTGCCGCCCCGCGCCGGACTGGCTGCGCGAAGGCGTCGCGGCGCTCGCCCACCACGACGTGGTCGGCGGCGCGGTCACCGTCGTGCCGGAGCGCGACGGCGCGCCGGAGCCTGTGGAGGCCTACGAGCTGGTGTTCGCCTTCCGCAACGACCTCTACGTGAGGCGCAAGGGGTTCACGGTCACCGCCAACATGCTGATGCCGCGGGCGGTGTTCGAGGCGGTGGGCCCCTTCGCCAACGGCGTCTCCGAGGACGTCGAGTGGTGCCACCGCGCCCGCCGCCTCGGCTACCGGCTCGGCTACGCGCCGGCCTGCGTCGTCGCCCATCCTGCCCGCCGGACCTGGGCCGAGCTCGTGCGCAAGTGGCGTCGCACCACCCGCGAGGCCCATGCCCTGGCCCGCCCCGGCCCCCTCGGCGCTGCGGCCTGGCTCGCCCGCGCCTGGATCGTCCTGCTCTCGGCACTGCCGCAGGCCGTGCGCCTGTTGCGTGCGCCGGAGCTGTCGGCACCGCGCATCCGCTGGGCCGCGTTGCGCGTGCTGCTGCGGATACGCAGTTTCCGCTTCGCCGAGGCGCACCGCCTCGCCTTCGGGCGCGCATCGGAGGCCGTGCGATGACGGATGTCGTGGTCGGAATCGTCGGCTTCCGCTGTGCGCAGGCCATCGCGGAGTGCCTCGCCAGCCTCGACGGATCGAGCCATCCGGTCCGCGCCGTCTACGTCTGCGAGAACGGCGGTGCCGCGGGCTTCGCGGAACTGGAAGCGGTCCTGCGGGACCGATTCGGTGGCGAGGGCGTGCCGGCCGACGGCGTGTCGGGCGAGATCGACCGCGGCGTCGTCCTGCGCCCGGCGGGCGCCGGCCACGCGGTCGGAGAGATCCGGCTCCTGCGCGCCCGGCACAATCTCGGCTATGCCGGGGCGATCAACGCGATGATCGCGGCGCTGGCATCACGGCCGGACTGGTCCGCCCTCTGGATTCTCAACCCCGACACGGAACCGCGGCCCGATGCGCTGGCCGCCCTCGTGGCCCATGCCCGGGCCGGCGGTTACGGGATCGTCGGCAGTCGCCTGATCGTCAAGGATTCCGGACGCGTCCAGCTCTACGGCGGGCGCTGGCGGCACTGGCTGGGCCGGGGCTACAACATCGGCCTCGGCGCGGCGGCCGATTCCCCCGTCGATCGCGCCGCCGTCGAGCGGGCGCAGCAATACGTCTCGGGCGCGGCGATGTATGTCAGCCGCGACTACATCGCCCAGGTCGGCCCGATGAGCGAGGATTACTTCCTCTACGCCGAGGAAGTGGATTGGTGCCTGCGCCGGCGCGGCTTCCGGCTGGGCTACGCGCACGAATCCGTGGTGCTGCACGACCACGGCGCCACGATCGGTTCGAGCGTCGACCGGCGGGCGCGCTCGCCCCTGTCCGTGTTCCTCGACGAGCGCAACCGCCTCATCCTGACGCGCCGGTTCTACCCGGCCGCCTTCCCGGTCGCGGCGGTGGCGACGCTGCTCCTCACCGGCCAGTACCTGCGGGCCGGCGCGGTCCGGAACTTTCGCGTGGCGCTCGCCGGCTGGTGGGCGGGCCTGCGCGGCGAGACCGGCCGTCCAAGACGCCTGGGTCCCGCGGGAGCGCCGGAGCTATGACGGGATCGAACGTGCTGCCGCTGGTTCCCACGAAGGCCGCGTCCCCTGAACGGGGCGGGGACCCTTCCGCCGTCGCGCCCGGCAGGGATCGGCCGTCCGTTCAGAACGCGTCCGGAGACGATAGGGGGGCTAGGGCCCTGCGAGCGACTGCGTTCTCTGCGGTGACGCCCCCCCCGGGGGACGTGCGCGCCACCTGCGACGGGCCGGACCTGTCGGACCCCGGGCTTCGGAGGTCCCGGCGGCTGAGGTTTCTCCTGGCCCTGCTCGGGCGGCGCCTGCCGTCGCGGTGGATCTGGCGGCTGCGCAACTGGGAAGGGGGGGCGGCCTACAGCTACACCCTGCGCGAGGTGCTCTGGGACCGCAATCGCGTCAGCGTCGGCGCCTACACCTACGGCAACCTGCTCTATCCCACGTGGCACCTGCGCGAAGGTCTGCGCATCGGCCGCTACGTCTCGATGGCGCAGAGCGCGAGCTGGTCCTTCAACCATCCCATCGACCGGATCAGCGCGAGTCCCGCCTTCTACGAGGGCGTCTACGGCGCCTTCGACAACATGCCCCGGCCCGCGCCGGAACTCGAGATCGGACACGACGCCTGGATCGGCGAGTACGTCGTGATCACCCCCGGATGCCGGCGGATCGGGATCGGCGCCGTGATCGGCGCCGGTGCCGTGGTGACCCGCGACGTTCCCGATTTCGCCGTGGCCGTCGGCGTCCCGGCCCGCGTGGTCCGCTACCGCTTTCCGGAGGCGGTCCGTCAACGGCTCCTCGACGCGCGCTGGTGGGAGCTGAGCATGGCGGACCTGGAGCGCTGGCGCGACGCGATGCGGATATCCGCCGACGATCCGGAAGCCCTGCGCGCCCTCGGGGAGATAGCAGCTCTCCGGCGCCCGGCCGGAGACGCCGGCGCGTCGGGCTGACCGCGATGCGCCGCCGCCGCGGCGTCGCGCGTTTCACGGCTGCCGCCGAATCATCGAGGGAAGCGGCAGCGAGGCCCCGCGCGAGGCTCGTTTCGATGTTGCCTACAAATTAGCCAGTCGCGCGCTGATTGCGCCTATATAATAATCTATCAGCCTAAAAACCGACGTTTGCTAACGATAAAGTGATCACTATTATGGTTATTCGCTAAAAACATCCTCTTTGTCTTGGTCTTCTGTTTTATAGTGCCGGCGGCAAGCGTGGCCGCGACCTCAGCGTCGTGCCGCGCGGTTTCGGGCTGTAATTTTGGTAGAATGAGGCGATGACATGAGTACGCCGGGAAACGACGCGGTTCAGGGCAGTTCGCGCAACGATACCCTCTACGGCTTTCAGGGGAACGACATCATCTTCGGCAATGGCGGCGACGACGTCGTCCTCGGCAATGCCGGCGTCGACACGCTCTACGGCGGCACGGGCTCCGATACGCTCTACGGCGGCCAGGGCAACGATATCCTGAACGGCGAAGAGGGCAACGACGTCCTGTCCGGGGATCTCGGAGCGGACCGCTTCGTGTTCGGAACGAACGCGGGCTCCGATATCATCGTTGGCTTCGACCAGACCCAGGGCGACAGCATCGATCTGCAAGGGCAGAGCTATACGCGCGGGCAGTCTTTCACCGGCAACGCCCTGCTGATCCTTTCGGGCGGCGGTACGGTCGAGATCGTCGGATACGCTCCGAGCCAGATCAATGCGAGCATCTTCGCGTTCGGGGGCCCCGACTTCATCACGGGCTCGGCGGGCAACGACACGATCCTGGGGCTTCGCGGCGACGACACGATCGTGGGCGCCGGCGGCGACGACCTCGTCTACGGCCTGCAGGACAACGACCTGCTCTACGGAAACACCGGCTCCGACACGCTGCTCGGGGGCCAGGGCGACGACACGTTGTTCGGCGGTCAGGGGTACGACACCCTGTTCGGCGGCCAGGGCGACGACGTTCTGTCGGGTGATCGCGGCGACGACGTGCTGTCGGGCGACCTGGGCGCGGACCGCTACGTCTTCGGGCTCGACGGCGGCCGGGACGTGATCCTTGGCTTCGACGCGACCGCGGGCGACCGCATCGACCTCCAGGGGCAGACCTATACCCTCGGCACGGCCGCAGGCGGCAGCGCGCTCCTGACCTTGTCGGGCGGCGGGACGGTCGAGATAGCGGGCGTGACCCCGGGACAGGTGAACGCGGGAGCCTTCGTCTAGACCGTCGATCCCAGAGACGACGCCACCCGACGAACCTGGAGTCTCGGACCGGACAAGACCTTCGGTCCGAGGCTACGGGGCGGCGCGCACGACCTGACGCAAGACCCTACCGTAGCCGGTCCACCATGCGCCCGATCGCTCCGGCGAGGGCGCTCCGCACCGGGCTCGAAGGCCTCGAACCGGGCAGAGGGTCCTGGCTCACCTCGATGGCCGTGACGCGGAACCCGAGCAGCCGGGCATCGTCACTCCGGCTCGACGAGATCGGGCTGAACAGCGCACTCGACCGGAAGTAGACCTCCGTCATGCCGCTGCCATCGCGGTCGGTCTCGTCGATCCGGATCGCGACCGAACGCTGCCGGTCCCCGCCGCGGAAACGGTGCGTGGCCTGGTGGCCGCCGGGGGTGAAGATCTCGATGTCGATGGGTCGCTTCTGCGGGTTGAACACCTCCATCGCGATGCGCAGGTGCACCGCGCCTCGCGCCTCTTCCGGGAAGCGGATGCGCAGGGCGGCGTTCCGCTCGCGGCTCCAGGTGCCGGCGGGCTCGAAATCGTGCCAGCCCCGCGCCAGCAGAGGACGCAACTGATATTCCGACCAGACCCGGACGGGGGCGGTGGCGGCCCGGGCGGTCTCTGGGCCCGGCAGGAGCCCCGGCAAGGGCGGACCACCGATCCGGCCGGCGCTCAGCCCCTCCAGGAACGACGGGATCGCGCCCAGGGTGGCGGGCCAGAGCAGGGTGTCGAGCATGCGCTCCTGCTCTGCGGTGTAGTCCGGCGCTCCGCGCGCCTCGGTGGCGAGCAGCGCCTTGACCGCGGCCCGGAACGCGGCCGGATCGTCCCGGATGGTCACGCCGGGGAAGTCCGAGAATTCCTCGAAGCCGCGCATGGCCGCGGTGGTGGCGACGATGGGCTTGCGGTTGTTCAGCGCCTCGGCCGTCTTGAGGTTCGTGCCGCCGCCCTCCTTGATCGGCAGCAGGACGCCCTTCGTCACGTCGAGGATGGTCGACAGCCCGCCCTCGTCCTGGACGCCCGCGGCGATGAGGCGGGACAGGTTGAGCCCCCTGTGCTCGCCGTAGAAGCCGGGGCCTTCCAGCAGCTTGATCACGCCGCCGACCACGATGATGCGTTCGTCCGGTGCGAGATAGGCGAGGTTGTCCCCGAGCATCTCGACGAAGCCCGTGGCGTTCGGCGGATGGGCCGAACTCACGAACATCGCGGTCGAGAACAGCGACGCCTCCTTGCGCCAGTAGTCGACGCCGCTCCTCTGGCCTTTCGGCCAGACTCCGTTTGCCGCCAGGACCGACGGCTTCCCGTAGGCCTGGAAGAACGCGAGGTCCCCCCGGCTCACGGCGACGATGCCGTCACAGACCGCGCAGAGGTCCCGCTCCATCGCCTCCGCCGTGGCGCGGATGCGCTCGCGCGCCCGCTTCGGCAGCTTGCGGATCACGTTCTCGATCAGATGCGTCTCGACGTTCTGCGAGCCGTAGACCACCCGGGCCCGGCTCCCGGAACGGCCGGCGAGATAGACCTTCACGAAGGGCCAGAGCCAGGGCTGCTCCAGCCAGATGCAGTCGGGATCGTAGCCGTCGATCAGGTCGCAGGCCGCCGCGAACCGGGACGGATCGCCGAGGAGGAAGTCGGCGGCGTCCACGTCGCTGCGCCCCTGAGTCTCTTCGAGGCGGCGATGGAAATCGGGATCGAAGGGGAACAGGAACGCGCTGTCCTCGGGCAGGTCGTCCGCGTTGCGGACGTAGACGGGCATGTGCCGGATCGTCCAACCCTGCGAACGCAGCACCCGCTGGATCGCCGCGAGCCGGACCTGCCCGCCGTGCCGGGGCAGGTCGGTGCGGTAGGTCGAGAGCGTGAGGACCTTCATTGCGGCACCTCCCGCCGGTCCAGGGCCTCGAACAGGTCCCGGCTGAACTTGGCCATGCAGGCGTCCCAGGACGGCGGCGCGTAGCCCGCGCGGATCTCAGCCTCCCGCGCGGCGAGCGCCTCCGCGTCCGTGAGGTAATGGCGGATGCGGTCGCGCCAGCCCAGGTAGTCGAGGGGGTGCAGCAGGTCGGTGAGGGCGCCGCCGACCTCCGGCATCGAGGAGGTGTTCGAGCCGATGCAGACGGTGCCGCGGGCGAGGCTTTCGGCCATCGGCAGGCCCCAACCCTCGTAGAGGGAGGGATACACGCTCAGCCGCGCGTTCCGGTAGAGCCAGTCGAGGTCGTCGTCGGCGACGTTGCTTAAAATCCGGATGTAGTCTGGATACAGGTTGCCGCTGCTGCGGATGAAGTGCAGCAACTCACTCGTATTCCAGCCCGCGTTCCCGACGAAGACCAGTGGAACCAGCCGCTCCCTGTCGGTCTCGTACAGCTCGCGCCAGATGTTGAACAGCATCTGGTGGTTCTTGCGCGGCTCGATCGTGCTGACGTAGAGCACGAAGTTGCCGGCTTCGAGGTCGAGGAACCCGGACTCGCCGGCAGCCTGCGTGGTCGGCGGGCGTGTCGTCGGGATGTCCGAACCCAGTTCGATCCGCGTGACCGGCGGGGCCTTCAGCCCGATATGGTCGTAATAGCGGATCAGGTCCCGGCTGGTCGAATCCGAGATGCAGAAGATCAGGTCGGCCGTCCAGGCGGTGTCGACGATGAACTTCGGGAACTTCTGCTCCATGCCGGGAACGCAGTATTCCGGCATCAGGATCGGGATGATGTCGTAGACCGTCTGCACGACGAACATGCCCCGGCGCTTTTTCTCGGCATAGAGGCGCGCCATGTAGGCGATGTCCCATTGCAGCCCGACGCTGAAGACGACGTCCTCGCGCTGGAACCGCAGCAGCACGTTCTCGTCGAGTTGGCCCGCCACGGGCACCGAGGCGGCCCGCGCCTGCGGTTCCTGGAAGATCGCCGCGACCGCGCGCTTGGGCACGAGCCAGAACGTGTCCTCACCGGTATCGTAGATGAAGAACGCCGCGTCCGGGCAGTGTTCGAGGAAATATTGAACCAGCTCGCGCTCGGTGCGCACGATGCCGACCGGGTTGTGCCCCTTCCAGCGCAGGCTCGTCGACACGTCGATCAGGATACGTCGTCCGGCTCCCGCCATGCGCGGCATCTCCCCTCGGCCTGCCGTGCGATCGGCCATCCGCGAACGGGAGCGATCTCTAGCAGCCGGAATGGGGGGCGGCAAAGACGAGGGCTGGAGCCGTGCCCGATCGCGCTGCAATCGGGCACGGCTCCAAGTCCTTGATCGGACGCGCTCCCTTACGCCGAACCGGTGTCCACTTCGGCGGGAAGCGCTCTAAGCCGCGTCGCGCTTGGCCGCCTTGGCGAACTTCTTGGTGATGCGGTCGCGCTTGAGCTTCGAGAGGTGGTCGATGAACAGCACCCCGTCGAGGTGGTCGATCTCGTGCTGGATGCAGGTGGCGAGCAGCCCGTCCGCCTCGATCTCCTGCTCGCTCCCGTCGAGGTCGCGGAACCGCACCCGGACGCGGTCCGGCCGCAGGACCTCGCCGTAATACTCGGGAATCGAGAGGCAGCCCTCGTCGTAGGCCCGCGTCTCCTCCGAGGCCCAGGTGATCGCGGGGTCGAGGAAGACCTGCGGCCGGCGGACGTTCTCCTCCTTCGAGGTGTCGATGGTCACGAGGCGCTTCGGGACGCCGATCTGGATGGCGGCGAGGCCGACGCCGGGGGCGTCGTACATCGTCTCCAGCATGTCGGCGGCGAGCGTCCGGATCTCGGCCGTCACCGGGCCGACCGGCTCGGAGAGCTGGCGCAGGCGGGCGTCGGGCAGGATGACGAGGGGACGGATGGCCATGGATCGTCCGGGGCGTGCGGGCGCTGCGTCGGAAGCTTCCGCCAATAGGGGGAGGCGCCAGACCGGTCAAATCCGCTGCCGCGACGGGCCCTCCCGCCCGTCAGAACGCCGTGCGGCTGCGGATGGCGGCCGAGAGGGTGCCCTCGTCGAGGTAGTCCAGTTCGCCGCCCACGGGGACGCCGTGGGCGAGCCGCGTCACCGTGCGGTCGAGGTGCCGGATCGATTCCGTGACGTAGTGGGCCGTGGTCTGGCCGTCGACCGTGGCGTTGAGGGCGAGGATGACCTCCTTCACCGCCGGGTCGGCAACCCGCTCGACGAAGCCGGCGATGTTGAGGTGCTCCGGGCGCACCCCGTCGAGTGCCGAGAGCACGCCGCCGAGCACGTGGTAGCGCGCCTGCACCGCCCCCGAACGCTCCAGGGCCCAGAGGTCCGACACGTCCTCCACCAGGACCAGGGTGGTGGGATCGCGGGACTCGTCCCGGCAGATGGTGCAGGGGTCGCTGGTGTCGACGTTGCCGCAGTCCCGGCAGACCACGATGCGCTCGACGGCGATCCGCATCGCCTCGGCGAGCGGCCCCAGCAGGGTGTCGCGCTTCTTGATGAGCTGGAGCGCGGCCCGGCGCGCCGAGCGCGGTCCGAGGCCGGGCATCCGCGCCAACAACTGGATCAGGCGCTCGATCTCGGGACCGGCGACGGCTTGGGGCATCGGATCGGGTTCTCTCGGCGGTCGGTTCGGGCGGCGGGCCGCATTGTCGGGAAGCCCATAGCGGGATGCGTGGGAACCGCGAAATCGCGAGGCCGGGTGACGCCCGTCGGACGCTCCCGCGATGCCGTTCAGGTTCCCCTCAGAGGACAGCGGATACCAGGGCACCGTGCCCGATCCGTTCCGCGTCCGCGCCTGACAAACCCTGTCCGGCGTCGCGGAATTGCCGGAACGTGCATATTGACGGTGGCGCTTCGCCGACTGATCCAGGGCGAAGCCGGGAGCGGTGAACCTGCGTGCGGCGGGCCTGTACGACCGCACGGACGCTCCCAAGAGATGACAGCATCACGGCGCGAACAGGGGCCGGAGGACACATCGTGACCAACATCGGTGATTTCAACGCGGGCCACGGCGCCGAGGCCGTCGGCCTGCGCAACCTCAAGGCCGTCCACTGGAACCTGGAGGCCCCGCGCCTCTACGAGGAGGCACTGGCCCGCGCCGAGGGCCTGCTCGCCCGCGGCGGCGCCCTGGTGGCGACCACCGGCAGCCATACCGGCCGCTCCCCCAAGGACAAGTTCGTGGTGCGCGACGCCTCGACCGAGGCCGAGATCTGGTGGGACAACAACGGCGCGATCACGCCGGAGCAGTTCGAGACCCTGTACCAGGACTTCCTCACCCAGGCCGAGGGCCGCGAGCTGTTCGCCCAGGACCTCTACGGCGGGGCCGATCCCGCCCACCGGGTCAAGGCGCGTGTCTTCACCGAGTTCGCCTGGCACTCCCTTTTCATCCGCAACCTGCTGATCCGGCCCGCGCGCTCCGAGATCGCGGCCTACGTCCCCGACCTCACGATCATCGACCTGCCGAGCTTCCAGGCCGACCCGGCCCGCCACGGCTGCCGCTCGAAGACCGTGATCGCCATCGATTTCGCCCGTAAGCTCGTGCTGATCGGCGGCTCCGCCTATGCCGGCGAGATGAAGAAGTCGGTCTTCACCTACCTGAACTACATCCTGCCGGGCCAAGGCGTGATGCCGATGCACTGTTCGGCCAACGCGGCGCTCGATGCCGAGGGCGGCTCGGCCGTGTTCTTCGGCCTCTCGGGCACCGGCAAGACCACCCTCTCGAACGATTCCTCGCGCCAGCTGCTCGGCGACGACGAGCACGGCTGGAGCCCGGAGGGCATCTTCAACTTCGAGGGCGGCTGCTACGCCAAGACCATCCGGCTCTCGCGCAATGCCGAGCCGGAGATCTACGCCACCACCGAGCGCTTCGGCACGGTGATGGAGAACGTGGTCATCGACCCGCTCTCGCGCGTGCCGGACTTCGACGACGCCTCGCTCACCGAGAACACCCGCTGCGCCTACCCGCTGGACTTCATCGCCAACGCCAGCAGCACCGGCCGGGCGGCCCATCCGAAGAACATCGTGATGCTCACCTGCGACGCCTTCGGGGTGATGCCGCCGATCGCCAAGCTCACGGGCGCGGAGGCGATGTACCACTTCCTCTCGGGCTACACCGCGAAGGTCGCCGGCACCGAGCGCGGCCTGACCGGCCCGGAGGCGACGTTCTCCACCTGCTTCGGGGCGCCCTTCATGCCGCGCCACCCGAGCACCTACGGCAACCTGCTGCGCGACCTCATCGCCAAGCACGACGTCGATTGCTGGCTCGTCAACACCGGCTGGACCGGGGGCGGCGTCGGCACCGGACGGCGCATGCCGATCCGCGTCACCCGGCGCCTGCTCGGGGCCGCGCTCGACGGCTCGCTCTCCAAGACCGAGTTCCGCCGCGACCCGTATTTCGGCTTCGCGGTCCCGGTCTCGGTGCCCGGCGTCGAGCCGCACGTCCTCGTTCCCTACAAGACCTGGCAGAACAAGGCCGCCTTCGCGGAGACCGCGACGCGCCTCGTCTCCATGTTCAAGGAGAACTTCAAGCGCTTCGAGGCGCATGTGGACGACGACGTGAAGGCGGCCGAGCCCTCCGCCCAAGCCATCGCCGCCTGAGCCCGATGGATCGCGCCGGCCGCCACGGGCGGCCGGCGCGACGCCGTTCGGAATACCCTGCGCGCGGGCGCCGCCTCAGAACGGCAGCTTCATCCCAGGCGGCAGCGGCAGGCCCTTGGTCAATTCGGCCATGCGCTCCTGTGCCGTCTGCTCGGCCTTGCCGCGGGCGTCGTTGACGGCGGCCAGCACCAGGTCCTCCAGGATCTCGCGCTCGTCGGCGACCATCAGGCTCGGGTCGATGCGCACGGCCTTGAGCAGGCCCTTGGCCGTCATCGTCACCCCGACCGCCCCGCCGCCTGAGGAGCCCGTCACCTCGACGGTGTCGAGTTCGGTCTGGATGCTGGCCATCTTCTCCTGCATGGCCTGAGCCTGCTTCATGATGCCCATGAGGTCGCGCATGCCGGTCGGCTCCTGTCAGGTCGGGGTCTGTCGTCCGATCTAAGCATCATTCGGAGAAGTGCCCGCCGGTTCGCGGGAAAAAACGATGCTGTCCGCGAAAAAAGGGCTTCAGGCCTCGTCGCCCTCGGCCGCATCGGCCTCACCCGACACGATCTCCGGCTCGGCACCGGATGGGGCCTCGGCCGCGTTGTCGCGCACGTCCACGATCTGCGCGCCGGGAAAGCGGGCCAGCACCTCGCGCACGAGGGGGTGGGCGGCCGCGCTCTCGCGGCGGGTCTCGGTGGCCGCGCGGGCGTTGGCCGCGATCGTCGGGGCGCCGTCCTCTTTCGACAGGGCGACGATCCAGCGACGGCCGGTCCAGGTCTCCAGCGCCCGGGCGAGGTCGGTGGCCAGGGTCGTGCGCGCACCGTCCGCGAGCCGGATCTCGATGCGCCCGTCCTCGAAGCGCACGAGGTGGACGTCCCGTTCGAGGGCCGCCTTGAGCTGGATGTCGCGCCGTTCGTCGGCCAGCGCCACCACGTCCTCGAACCGAACGAGCCGCGGCCCGGCGGGCTCCGGCTCGCGCCGGGGCGTGACAGGGGCGGGGACGAGCGCAGCCGGTTCCGGCCGCCGGGGCGGTTCGGGGGCGGGATGGCCGCGCAGGTCCGGGATCGGGGGGAGGGCTGGGCGGGCCGGTGCGGCGCCCTCCTGCGCACCGGCGGGGTGGGCCTCGGCCCTGAGTTGCCGCAACGCCTCGTCGGGCGTCGGCAGGTCGGCGGCGTAGGCGAGGCGCACGAGCGCCATCTCGGCCGCGGCCAGGGGCCGGGGGGCGGACTGGACCTCGGGAATCGCCTTGAGCAGGATCTGCCACGCCCGCGACAGGGCCCGCACGGACAGCTTCTGCGCGAACGTACCGCCGCGCACGCGCTCGACCTCGCTGAGCGTCGGGTCGGCGGCGGCGGCCTCCGGCACCAGCTTGAGCCGGGTGACGAGGTGGGTGAAGCCGGCGAGATCCGAGAGCACCACGGAGGGGTCGGCGCCGGACTCGTACTGGCTGCGCAGTTCCGCGAAGGCGCCCGGCACGTCGCCGCGCATGGCCGCCTCGAACAGGTCGAGGATGCGGGCACGGTCGGCGAGCCCCAGCATGTCGCGCACGCTCTGAGCGGTCACGGTACCGGCCCCGTGGGCGATGGCCTGGTCGAGGAGCGAGAGCGCATCGCGCACCGAGCCCTCGGCGGCGCGCACGATCGCGCCCAAGGCCTCGTCCTCGGCGGTGACGCCCTCCGCCGTGCAGATCCTGCGCAGGTGCGCCTGCAGGGTCTGCGCCTCGACGCGGCGCAGGTCGAAGCGCTGGCAGCGCGACAGGATCGTCACCGGGACCTTGCGGATCTCGGTGGTGGCGAAGACGAACTTGGCGTGGGGCGGCGGCTCCTCCAGCGTCTTCAGGAAGGCGTTGAACGCCTTCTCCGAGAGCATGTGGACCTCGTCGACGATGTAGACCTTGTAGCGGGCCGAGACCGGCGCGTAGCGGATGCCGTCGATGATGCCGCGCACGTCGTCGATGCCGGTATGCGAGGCGGCGTCCATCTCCAGCACGTCCATGTGCCGGGATTCCATGATCGCCTGGCAGTGCACGCCGAGTTCCGGCATCGTCACCGTGGGGCCGGTATCGGGTACGCCGAAGCGGGCATAGTTCAGGCCGCGGGCGAGGATGCGGGCCGTGGTGGTCTTGCCGACGCCGCGCACGCCCGTGAGCATCCAGGCCTGCGGGATGCGCTCGGCCGCAAACGCGTTGGCCAGCGTGCGCACCATCGCGTCCTGGCCGATCAGGTCGTCGAAATCCTTGGGCCGGTATTTCCGCGCCAGCACCCGGTAGGGCGTCGCGGCAGCGGGTGGCGCGGGGAAACCCGGCAGCCCCGGCTCGTCGTCAGGCGTGCCGTCGCGCGCGTCCATGCCGTATTCGGAGGGTGCTGCATCCGCCCGGCGCGGGGGCGGTCCGGGATGCCGGAGCATCGGAACGGGTGGGAGGCTGGACGAAGACCCGCTCGGTCTCGTTAGGGCTGCTTCCTTCCGGACCTGACCCGGTTGGCGAGTGAAACGTCCCTCGCCAACCTCCCGGCGCCTATATGGCCGGGCGCCCGCGCGATGGCAAGCGCCCGGCGGGCGCGGCTACTCCGGCTTGCGCTTGGTGATCGCCAGGGTCTTCGGATCGAGCTTGAGGTCGAACTGCTTGCCGTTGGCGTCGATGGCGTCGTCCACCTCGATCATGCCGTCGTCCAGCTCGATCTCCTTCCACTTGGTGAAGCCTTCCTGCTTGAGCATGGCCTCGACCTTGGCCTGCTGCTCGGGCGGCAGCTTCTCGTCGGCTGCGGCGGGGCCCGCGAGGCCGGCCGCGAGGGCGAGGGCGAGGAGGGGCGTCGTGACGCGCATGGCGGTCTCCTTTTTGGCTGTTGGCGGGCGATGAACCGGCGAGCCCGGCGAGGGTTCCTCAGGTTGTCTCCCCCGGCGTGTACCCCTAGGCTTCCGGTCCCACGCCGAGGATAGTTTCGATGGCCACCCGCGTCCCCACCGTCGCCTTCGAGGGGATCGAGGCGCGCGCCGTCGACGTGCAGGTGCAGATCATCCCCGGCGCGGTCCACTTCACCGTGGTCGGCCTGCCGGACAAGGCGGTGGCGGAATCGCGCGAGCGGGTGCGCGGCGCCCTGATCGCCTCGGGGCTGGCGTTGCCGGCCAAGCGCATCACCGTGAACCTGGCACCCGCCGACCTGCCGAAGGAGGGCTCGCATTACGACCTGCCGATCGCGCTCGGCGTCATGGCCGCCATCGGCGCGCTGCCGGGGGATGCGCTCGCGGGCTATTGCGTGCTCGGCGAACTGGCGCTCGACGGCTCGATCACGGCGGTCAACGGCGTCCTGCCCGCCGCCATCGCGGCCGGCTCGCGCGGGCTCGGCCTGATCTGCCCGGCCGCGAGCGGCCCGGAGGCGGCCTGGGCGGGCGGCGACCTCGACGTGCTGGCGCCGCGCTCGCTGATCCAGCTCGCCAACCATTTCAAGGGCAGCCAGGTGATGGCGCGGCCCGAGCCCGCCATCGCCACGCCCGGCGGCCCGATGCCGGACCTGTCCGACATCAAGGGCCAGGAGGGGGCCAAGCGCGCCCTGGAGATCGCGGCGGCCGGCGGCCACAACCTGCTGATGAACGGGCCGCCCGGTGCCGGCAAGTCGATGCTGGCCGCGCGCCTGCCCTCGATACTGCCGCCGCTCTCGCCGCGCGAACTCCTCGACGTGTCGATGATCCAGTCGGTGGCGGGCGCGTTGCGGGAGGGAAGGCTCTCCGACCGGCGCCCCTTCCGCCAGCCGCACCATTCCGCCTCGATGGCGGCGCTGGTCGGCGGCGGCATCAACGCCCGGCCCGGCGAGGCATCGCTCGCGCATGGGGGCGTGCTGTTCCTGGACGAATTGCCGGAATTCACGCCGCAGGTGCTCGATTCGCTCCGCCAGCCCATGGAGACCGGCGAGGTGATGATCGCGCGGGCCAACCACCGCGTGACCTACCCGGCCCGCTTCCAGCTGGTCGCCGCGATGAACCCCTGCCGCTGCGGGCAGGCGCTGGAGCCGGGCTACGCCTGCCGCCGCGGGCCCAACGAGCGCTGCATGGCCCAGTACGGCGCCCGGATCTCCGGCCCGCTGCTGGACCGGATCGACCTGCGCATCGAGGTGCCGGCCGTCACCGCCGCCGACCTGATCCTGCCGTCGCCGGTGGAGGGCTCGCGCGAGGCGGCGGCTCGCGTGGCCGCGGCGCGCAGGCTCCAGAACGACCGCTACGCCGCCCGCGGATTACCGGCCGCGACCACCAACGCCACCTGCCCGGCCACCGTGATCGAGGAGGTGGCGAGCCCGGATGCGGACGGGGCGGCCCTGATCCGCGCGGCCGCCGAGAGCATGCGGCTCTCCGCCCGCGGCTTCCACCGGACCCTGCGCGTCGCCCGGACGCTGGCCGACCTCGACGGCGAGGCCCGCGTGCGCCGGCTCCACCTGGCCGAGGCCCTCTCCTATCGCGGCCGGGGCGACAAGCCGGCTGCCGCCGCCTGAAGCCAATCAGCCGTCGAGTTCGGGATAGCGCCGGAAGATGCCCTGCTCGTTGAACGGAATGCGGCGCGGGCTGGCGAGATAGGCCCCGATGCGCGGGCGCTCCGGGATCGCGCCGTGCAGGGCCGCCACCCTGGGGTTGTCGCGAAGGACCGCCCCGGTCGCCTTCGGGAAGGCGTAGAGCAGGCCGGCGACGAGCTGGAACAGCGACAGGTCGGCATAGCTGAGGGCGGCCCCGACGAGGTGGGTGCCGTCGTTGCGGGTCAGCACATGCTCGAACCACGCCAGGAACTCGGGAATGCGCTCCTCACGGAACGCCTTGGCCCGGCGCAGGGCCTCGGTCTTCTGGTCCTCGTAGGTCAGGCCGATGGCGACGGGATGGTGGGTGTCGTGGGCCTCGCTCACTACGTCGGCGATCGTGAGCTGGATCTGGTGCGTCCAGATCCGGTCGGCCTCGGAGTCTCCCGCGAGACCGAGTCGGGGCCCGAGATGAAGCAGGATGGCCGCGGTCTGGCCAACGACGACATCGCCGTCCCGGAGGAAGGGCGGAGCGTAGGCGGGGCGGGGGTTGTCCGGGTCCTGAAGGACCCGGCTCATCGCCGGGAGTCCGGCACCGTCCGCCTCACTCCCGCGGGCCACGTCCACGTAGGCGGCCCCAGCCTCCTCGAGGGCGAGGCGGACGAACTCGCCCCGTCCCTGTATCGTCGGCCAGTAATAGAGTTCGTAGACCATGTTCACCCTCCGCCCGTCGATAGGCCGGAAGGGCGCCGGACGGTTCCCGCCGGCTCAGTTGCCGGCGGCGTCCTCGGCCGAGACCTTCTCCACCGCGGGCTCGGCGCTGGCCACGGCCTTGCGCTCCAGCATCGGCTGGAGACGGGCTGCGAGCTGCTGGTCGAGGTGGCGGGCGTAGGCGCCCTTGAAGAAACGCTCGCCGGTGCCGCGGCCGAACAGGCGGTCGTGGGTCTGGACCATGGCGTCGACCTCCGGCCGGCAGAGGAAGCCGATCACCCCGGCGGCCTCGAACCAGCGGCCGGCCCGGGCGTGGGTCATGGCGCCCGGATTGACCATCACCGTCTCTGCGAAGCAATCGGTGGCGGCCTGCTGGAGGGGCGCCATGACCCTCTCGGCGTCCGGCTGGACGCGGGGTCGCGCCTCTGCGGCGCTCATGAGGGAGAGGACGGCGAGGGAGGCGAGGAGCGACGTCTTCATGCTGGGGGGAAGCCTCGAACGGGGTCCGAACCGGTTCCGAGCATTCTCCCGCGGATTGCGTCCGGAACAGGGCCTGCCGCACCGCAGCGTACCCAAAATCGACGTTCCGTTGGCGTTGTCGCCTCAGGGGCACATGCGGCAGACGGTCTCAGCCACGCCGTTCGGCGTTCCAGCGGCCCCGGCAATCGATCCCGCCGGCCGTGGTCCAGGTCCCGTTGCCGTAACCCTGCCGGCCGAGGCGCCCGACCACGTTTGCGCTGCCGGCTGCGTTGGAGATCGTGGCCCGCACGGTCCCATTCGGGGCGACCCGGCCGCTGATGCGAAAATCGCTTCCGGGGTAGCTCGCCTCGCCGCGGTCGATGCGCACGCCGTAGCGGTAAGCGCGGTCGCAGGCACCGGATTCGGTGATGACCTCGATGCTCCAGGTGCCATCGTAGCGGTCGGGCACCTGCACCTTCTTGCGCGCGGCGTCTGCCGTGCCGACGCCCGCGGCGAGGAGCGTCAGGGCGGCGGCGGCAAAGGTCGCGGCATGGGTCAGAGGCTTCATGGCATCCCGATTCGCGTTGGCGGTCCCGAGCCGGGAAACTCGCGAGCCCCGGTTCGGTTGCGGTGCGGGATCGATCGGGCCCTCAGGTCCGGGCCGCGCGGCGCAGGGCCTCGTTGAGCAGCGCCAGCAGATCGCAGCCCGCATGCAGGAATCCGTGCACGCCGGCCTGCTTCAGGGGCTCGGCGAGGTCGGTCGGCTTGCCCGCGAGGTAGATCGTGCCGGCGCCCGCCTCCGCCAGCGCCTGCGCGGCTGGGACGGCCTGCTCCGAATAGGTCGCATCCGAGCCGCAGATGCAGGCAATCGCCGCGCCCGAGGCCTCGAACGCCTCGGCGAGGGCTCGGGGATCGGAGAAGCCGTCGTTGGACAGCGCCTCGATGCCGCCGGCGGCGAAGGCGTTGGCCGCAAACGTCGCCCGCGCGTTGAACTGCGCCACCGCGCCGAGATTGGCCAGGAACACCGCCGGGCGCCGGCCGGCCTTGGCGAGGATCGCGTCGGAGGCGTCGCGCAGGGCCTCGTAGGGCTCGGCGAGGCGCTGCGAGGGCAGGGCGTCGCAGGCCACCGCCGAGCCGGTGCCGAAGTTGGTCGTCGGGCCGGCCGTCACCGCAGGCACGTCGAGCACCGTCACCGGCTTCTCGGCGAGGAACGGGAACTCGGTCGCCCCTGTCAGGGCCTCGCGCCGGGTCGCCACGTTGCGGGCACGGGTCTCGCGGGTCGCCTCGATGCGCCGCTGCAGCTTGCCGACGCTGAGGGAGGCGACGATGCCGCCTTCCGCCTCGATCGCCTGGAACGCCTCCCAGCCGGCTTCCGCGATCTGGGTCGTCAGCGCCTCGAAGCCGCCGGCGCCGGCCGCCGGGTCGGCGACGCGGGCGAGGTTCGATTCCTCGATCAGCATGATCTGGCTGTTGCGGGCGACGCGCCGCGCGAAGGCGTCGGGCAGCCCCAGCGCCTGGGTGTAGGGCAGGGCGGTGATCGCATCCGCGCCCCCGAGGCCGGCGCCGGTGGCCGCCATGCTGGCGCGCAGGATGTTCACGAAGGGGTCGCGCCGGGTCATCATCCGCCACGCCGTCTCGGCATGCAGGCGCAGTGGCTTCGGGTCGAGGCCGCAGGCCTGCTCGATGCGAGCCCAGAGCCGGCGCATGGCGCGGAACTTGGCGATGGTCAGGAACTCGTCGGCATCCGCCACCAGCAGCAGGCCGATCGCGTCGCGGGCGCGGGCGAGGTCGTGACCGGCGGCCTCCAGGGCACGCAGGTAGGCGACCGCGGTGGCGAGCACCGCCCCGATCTCGGCAGCCTCCCCGGCTCCGGCCTCGTGATAGGGCCGCCCGTCGGCGAGCAAGGCCCGGCCGGTGAAGCCGGCCGCGTCGAAGTCGTGCAAGGTCTGGCCGAGGCGGGGGGCGATCTCGCTCCAGACCGCGCCGAGGCTGCCGGTGGCCGCAAGCGTCCCGACCGGGTCGATGCCGAGGTCGATGTCGCAGGCCGAGAGATCCTCCCCGCGCCGCGCGGCCAGTTCCTTGAGGAGGGCCGCCGCTTCCAGACCCTGTGCGCCGGCATCGAGCCGCAGCCCGATCAGCGGCAGCATCACGCCCTGGAGGGCGGCGTCGAGTTCCTCCACGGTCCTGGCCGTCAGGCCGTAGCCGCGGGCGGAAGCCGCACCGGCGAAGACGAGGGTGAGGGCGTCGGCCCCGCCTTCGAGGTCGAACAGGGCCTGCCGGTTGGCGGCCACGATCTCCGGGTGGTCGACCCGCTGCGACACCCGCCAGGGGCCTGCCGCCCGCACCGGCTGGGCGACCGGCTCGGCGGCCTCGTAGAGGGGCTCGATCCGGATGCCGTCGGCGCTGCGGGCCACGAGGCGCTTCTCGTAGTCGCCCCCCTTCAGCACGCCCTCGACGAGCCCGAGCCAGCGCTCGCGTGTGGCGGGCTCGAAGAGGTCGGCGAGCGGTCTGTCTTCCATCGCGAAGGCCCTGTGGTCAGGCGGGCACCGTCCTCTTGTGCGGTGCCCAGGTCTGCCGCCTGCCTCGCATGCCCCCGCGGGCGAGGCAATCACGGACCCTCGCTTCAACCCAGGATGATCAGGCCGGCGAAACCCAGTGAGCCGACGATGATGCGCCACCACGCGAACAGCCAGAAGCCGTGGCGGGAGACGTAGTCGAGGACGGTGCGCACCACGACCAGCGCCGAGACGAAGGCGACCACGAAGCCGATCAGGATCAGGCCGACATCGTCGCCGTTGAGGTTCTTGTAGTTGTCGAGCAGGTCCTTGGCGAAGGCGCCGGCCATGGTCGGCATGGCGAGGTAGAACGAGAACTCCGTGGCCGAGCGCTTGTCGGCCCCCATCAGCATCGCGCCGACGATGGTGGCGCCCGAGCGCGAGACGCCGGGGATCATCGCCAGGCACTGGAACAGGCCGATCTTGAGGTCCATCGGCAGGGTGAAGTCGTAGACGTCGGTCTTCTTCACCTCCAGCTCCGTGTCGTCGAGGACGAGGAGCACGAGGCCGCCGGCCACCAGGGTGGCGCAGACGATCCAGGGGTTGAACAGGTAGGCCTTGATCGTCTTCGAGAAGATGCCGCCGACGATCGCCGCCGGCAGGAAGGCGATGAGCACGCCGAGTACGAAGCGCCGGGCCTGCGGGTTGTTCGGGAGCGCCAGGGTGATGCCCAGCAGCCGGCGGAAGTAGACGGCGAGGATCGCCAGGATCGCGCCCAGCTGGATCAGCACCTCGAAGGTGTTGTTGGGCGAGTGGAAGCCGATGAAGTGCCCGACCAGGAGCTGGTGCCCCGTCGAGGAGACCGGGATGAACTCGGTGGCGCCTTCGACCACCGCGAGCACGACCGCCTTCGCGATGCTCATCGCATCCATCATCGTATCCGCCTCGCGCGATTGGGTGCCGGCCGCGGGCCGAACGGGCGTTCCTGGGTGCAATGCAGCACCCGGCCGCAGACTTGGCCGATCAGGGTTGACGGGCGGTTACCGTGCCCTGCCGCGCGTGTTAAGGGGGCGGCAACGATCGAGCAATATCCCTCAATCCCGCGCTCGGGCTTGCGGGCTCGGTTTTTCGTGCGGTGCGTCCCGCCGGCACCCCCACCCGCCTCACCACGGCATCGATGGCGACGCTCTATCACTTCCCCTTCTGCGCCAACTCCCGCTTCATCCGCCTCGTCCTGGCGGAGATGGGCATGGAGCCCGTCCTCATCGAGGAACGGCCCTGGGACCGGCGCGACGACTTCCTGCTGATCAACCCGGCGGGCACGACCCCCGTGCTGCTGGAACAGGGGGGCCTCGTGGTGCCCGGCGCCGGCGTCATCGCCGAGTATCTCGACGAGACGCGGGGGCTCGGCCTCAGCGGCCGGCGGATCATGCCGGAGAACACCGTCGAGCGGGTCGAGGTGCGCCGGCTGCTGGACTGGTTCCTGGTGAAGTTCGATGCCGAGGTGACGGGCTACCTCGTCACCGAGAAGATCTCGAAGCGCTTCATGACCGGCGCCGAGGGCGGCGGCCCGCCCGACATGAACGCCATCCGCGCCGCACGCACCAACGTGCGCTACCATCTCAAGTACATCGGCTACCTGATCAGCCGGCGTCGCTGGATCGCGGGCGACCACCTGACCTATGCGGATCTGGCGGCCGCGGCCCACATCTCCTGCGTGGACTATCTCGGCGACGTGCCATGGGACGAGGACGAGATCGCGCGGGACTGGTACGCGCGGGTGAAGTCGCGCCCCTCGTTCCGCAGCCTCCTGGCGGACCGGGTGGCGGGCATGCCGCCGGCCGCCCATTACGCGGACCTGGATTTCTGACCGCCCGCCGGACCCATTCCGGGCCCGACCTGCGCCGCCTCCTCGAGGCCCGCGCCCGCCATCTCGGCTTCTGCGACCTGCGCATCGCCAGCCCCGAAGCCGTGCCGGACCTGCCCGCGCGCCTCGGCGCCTGGCTGGGGGAAGGTGCGCATGGCGAGATGGCCTGGATGGCGGAGCGCGCCGACCAGCGCGCCCGCCCGGACATCCTTTGGCCTGCGGTGCGCAGCGTGGTGATGGTCGCCATGAGCTATCGCCCCGACACCGATCCCCTCGCCCTGCTGGAGCGGCGGGACCGGGGGGTAATCGCGGCCTACGCCCAAAGGCGGGACTATCACGAGGTCCTGAAGGGCAAGCTGAAGGAACTCGGCGGCTACCTCTCCGCCAAGGGCGACGTGCGCGTGAAGGTGTTCTGCGACACCGCCCCGGTGATGGAGAAGCCGCTGGCCGAGGCCGCCGGCCTCGGCTGGCAGGGCAAGCACACGGTTCTGATCTCCCGCGGCCACGGCAACTGGCTGCTGCTCGGGGCGATCTACACCAGCGCGGATTTCGCACCGGACGAGGCCGGCACGGATCGCTGCGGCTCCTGCCGGGCCTGCCTCGACGTCTGCCCGACGCAGGCGTTTCCGGCGCCCTACCTGCTGGATGCGCGGCGCTGCATCTCCTACCTCACCATCGAGCATGCCGGCCCGATCGCGCCGGAATTCCGCAAGGCCATCGGCAACCGGATCTTCGGCTGCGATGACTGCCTCGCGGTCTGCCCCTGGAACAAGTTCGCGACAGAGGCCGCCGACGCGCGGCTCGCCGCACGTGACGACCTCGCGGCGCCGCCGCTGGCGGAGCTCGCGACCCTCGACGATGCGGCCTTCCGCCGGCGCTTTGCCGGAACGCCGGTCAAGCGCACCGGCCGCGACCGCTTCCTGCGCAACGTCCTCATCGCCATCGGCAACTCGGGCGACCCGGCGCTGGCGGCGGCGGCCGAGGACTGCCTGACCGACCGGGCGGGAATCGTGCGCGGCATGGCGGTCTGGGCCTGCGGGGAACTTCTGGACCATGCCGCCTGCCGGGCCCTGTACGAACGGCACGGTGCGGACGAGACCGATCCCATGGTCGGGGCGGAATGGCGGGCCGTGCTCGACTTGACCGATCCGGCCGCAGCGGAGACAGCAGGGCCATGAACCTCTTCGTCTTCGGCCTCGGTTTCACGGCCCGGCGCTTCGCCGAGCGCGAACGCGCCCGCTTCTCCACGATCCGCGCCACGGTGACGGATGCGGACAAGGCCCGCGCGATCGAGGCCGAGACCGGCCTCACGATGCGCGCCTTCGGCCCGGAGGCGGACGACCCGCAGATCCCGGCCGACCTGTCCGACACCGACGTGCTCCTGGTCTCGATCCCCCCCGACCGGGCGGGCGACCCGGTGCTGCGGCGCTTCGGCGAGGCGATCGCCAACAGCCGGATCGGCTGGATCGGCTATCTCTCGACCATCGGCGTCTACGGCGACCGGCAGGGGGCCTGGACCGACGAGGACACGCCCGCATTGCCCAGGAGCGAGCGGTCGCTGGCACGCCTGACCGTCGAGGACGCCTGGCTGGCGCTCGGCACCATCGCCGGCAAGCCCGTGCAGGTGTTCCGTCTCTCCGGCATCTACGGCCCGGGGCGCAACCCCTTCGTCAAGCTGCGCGAGGGCAAGGCCCAGCGCATCGTCAAGGCCGACCAGGTCTTCAACCGCATCCACGTGGACGACATCGCCACGACCCTGGCCGCCTCCCTCGAGCGCCCGCGGGCGGGGGCGGTCTACAACGTCACCGACGACGAACCGGCCCCGCCGCAGGTGGTCACGGAACACGCAGCGGCGCTCGCCGGCCTGCCCCTGCCGCCGGCCGTCGACTTCGAGACGGCCGACTTGAGCCCGATGGCGCGCAGCTTCTACGGCGAGAACAAGCGGGTGCGGAACCGACTGATCCGCGAGGAACTCGGCGTCGACCTCGCCTATCCGACCTATCGCGAAGGGCTCGCCGCCCTGAAGGACGACGCCTGACGCTTCAGGCGGTCGGCGCCAGTGCGGGCCGCGCGACGCCCGTCGCGGTGAGCAGCCGGAACAGCAGCTTCCGGAAGACGCGCGGGCGCTCGACCACGAGGGCGGCGGCGTAGGACACGATCTCGGCCACCGCCAGCGCCGCCAGGAGGGTCGCCACCGTGCCCGCGAGACCGGGGGCGAGGTTCAGATGGGCGCGCAGCGAGAAGACCAGCGTCATCACCGGCACGTGGATGACGTACAGGGTGTAGGAGAAGGACGCCGCGAAGGCGGAGCGGGCGAACAGGCGGCCGGCGGCGCCGTCCCCCGTGGCGAGGCCGAGCAGGCAGACGGCCACCGGCAGGCCGAGCACTGCTTGGTAGCCGAGGAAGAGCCGGCTCTCGCTCATGGCGTCGATGAAGCCTGGCGCGCCGACGAAGGCGAGCGGCAGGGCGAGCAGCATCAGTGTCGCGGGGGCGATCCAGCGAGACCCGGCGATCCGCAGGAGGCGCGCGTCCGCGCCGAAATGGGCCGCGGCGGCGCCTGCGCAGAACAGGGCCAGGGATTGCAGGTAGAAGAAGCGCTCGGCCGTGACCGCGACGAGGGTCAGCGCCATGGCGCCGCCGATGAACCGCCAGGGTCCGCGCCCGGCCAGCGCCAGGGCCGCGAAGGCGGCGACCGCGTAGAGGTAGACCTCCTGCCGCAGGGACCACAGGGCCCGGTCGATGACGAAGGTGGCATCCCCCGGCGCGAAGGTGAGGGTGATGCCGCGCAGGAAGGCGACGAGGTCGAGGCGGTAGGGGTCGCCGGTCTTGGTGAGCAGCGGCAGGCCGTTCTGGCCGAGCCAGCCGATCCCGAAGGTGACCAGGATGGCCAGCACCAGGGGCGGCCAGATCCGGGCGATACGGTGCACCGCGTAGGGCACCGCGAACCGGCTGCCCTCGGAGGCTATCAGCCGGCCGAGGCTCGTGGCGATGACGAAGCCGGAAAGCGAGAAGAACGCCATGACGGCGAGCCGCCCGAACCATTCGGCCGCAGCGGAGCCGGGCGAGTGGACGGGGAAGAACGCCATGCCGAGGCCGTGGCTCACGAGCACGACCTGCGCCGCGAGCGCGCGCACGCCGTCGAGGGCCTCGTAGCGGTAGCCGCGCATCGCGCCGCCTCCTGGAACCGGGTGGCAGGCGAGGGGCATTCCGGCCTGACACCGCCCCGCTGCCAGAGCATTGGGGCGGCAACGCGACGGTTTTTTGCTCCTGGCGGCGAGGCCGCGTGCCTGTTGCGACCATCACCGGGCCGCCACGCCCAAAAGTCCCAAAAGAATCAGGCGGCGCGGCGGTTCGCGGCAGGGGCGAAATGGCCGAGGTAGCGCGCGCTGATCGCCTCCATGGGCAGGACCACGAACACGTCGGTGGTGCCGAACTGGTGATCGACCACCGCCCCGTCGCCGAAGGTGGCGCCGACCCGGAGGTAGCCCTTGATGAGGGGCGGCAGGGCCTGGAGGGCGGCCTTGGCGTCGATCGCCTCGCGCGCCAGCCGGTCCATGGCGACGCGCCGCCCCGGCAGGGCGCGGGCGCACCAGGCATCGGGCGCGCGGGCATGGTGGTGCAGGAAGCTCAAGGGGAGGGCGAGGCGGTCGGGGTCCGTGCCCTCCAGGCTGGCGCAGCCGAACAGGGCGTCGATCCGGTGATGGGCGACGTAGGCCGAGATGCCGTGCCAGAGCAGTTCGACCGTGCGCTTGGTACGGTAGGGCTTCAGCACGCAGGAGCGGCCGAGTTCGAGCAGACGCTTGCCCGGATGGGCGGCGAGCAGCGCCGCGATGTCGTACTCGCCCGCCGAATAGAAGCCGAAGTTCCGCTCGGCCGCCTCGCCGCGCAGGAGCCGGTAGGTGCCCACCACCTTCGGGCGCGGCTTGGGGAAGGGTTTTCCGCCGGTGGCCGCATGGTCGATGACGAGGAGGTGGTCGCAGATCGGGTCGTAGGCATCCACGTCGCGCCGGGACAGCATCGCCATGCCGGTGGGGATCGCCGACATCTCCTCGTAGAACACGCGGTAGCGCAGGCGCTGGGCGCGGCGCACCTCGGCTTTCTTCGTGGCGAGGCGGACTTCGAGCGAGCCCATGCGGCCGAGGCTCGGCCCGAGAGCGGGCTCGGGCGCCGTCAGGCGCTCGGCGAAGCGGATCGGCGTCGCGCCGGGGGGGACGAGGTTTCGGCCGCCGAATCCCGGCAGGCCGGCCTCGGCCGATTTCCGCTTCAGCTTGGCGATGGGGGCGTTCACGCCCCATTCCCAGCCGCTGGCCCAGGCTGCGGATGCGCCCCGCCCGAACAGATTCGCGACCATCGTCGATGCCCGACCCCAGGCCCCGCGGAGCCCATCCCCGCGGGATGGCCGGCTCCGTGCCCTGAGCCGGGACAGAACCACGAAGCGCGCACGCTTTTATGACAGCCGAACCCGTTCCCGATCAACGGCTTGGCGGGACGCCGCCGGTCCCGGTCACCGATGCGGGATCGGTAGCCGGGACACGAAGGCTGGTCGGCTCAGACGAACTGGTTGAGGCCGGGGATCGCGCCGACGATGGGTCCCATCGTGTCCTCGCCGGCCGTCTCGCGGCCGTAGGCGAAGAGTTCCTGGCCCAGCGGCTGCATCTGGCCCATCGGCACGCCGGCCGACATCAGCTTCTGGCCGAGCCCCATCACGCCGCCGCCCATCATGCCGCCGAGCATGCCCATCAGCCCGCCGCCGCCCTCGCCCTCGTTCGACTGGGCGACCAGGGCCTCCGAGCCGGGAAGCGCGGCCATCAGCCGGCTCACTTCGGTGGCCGGCCCCTCCTTCTGGAGGAAGGCCAGGATATGCCCGATCGCGGTCTGCGCCGTGGCGGCGTCGAGTCCGGTCCGGTTGGTCACGCGGGCGATCAGTTCTTCCATGGCCAAAAACTCTCCGAGAATTTTCCCGCCGTCCTTCGGGCCTGGGCCGGAGGAAATCAAGCGTCGGCGGACCAGCGTCTGGCAAACGCAGTGACGGCCCGGCATAACCGCCCCAGGCAACGGCACGGGACGGATTCGATGGCGGACGGCGGCACGATCCTGGTCGGCAAGAGCGGCACGAAGCCCGAGGTCCTGGCCCTCAGGCTCGCCAACCGGCACGGACTGGTGGCGGGCGCCACCGGCACCGGCAAGACCGTGACGCTCCAGGTCATGGCCGAGGGGTTCTCGAATGCCGGCGTCCCGGTCTTCGCCGCCGACATCAAGGGCGACCTCTCGGGGCTGGCCGCGGCCGGCGAGTCCAAGCCCGTCTTCGTCAAGCGCGCGGAAGAGCTCGGTATCGCCTACGAGCCCGACCGCTTCCCGACCGTGTTCTGGGACCTGTTCGGCGAGCAGGGCCACCCGATCCGCTGCACCGTGACCGAGATGGGCCCGCTGCTGCTGGCCCGCCTCCTCGAACTCAACGACACGCAGGAGGGCGTGCTCAACATCGCCTTCCGGGTGGCCGACGAGAACCAGTGGCCGGTCATCGACCTCAAGGACCTGCGCGCGCTCCTGGCCTTCTGCACGGAGAACCTGAAGGAGATCTCGGGCAAGTACGGCAACGTCTCGGCCGCCTCGGTCGGCGCCATCCAGCGGCAGCTGCTGATGCTGGAGAACCAGAAGGCCGACGCCTTCTTCGGCGAGCCGGCACTCGACCTCAACGACTTCATGAAGACGGACCGGGACGGGCGCGGCATCGTCAACATCCTGGCCGCCGACAAGCTGATGCAGAAGCCGCGGCTCTACGCTTCGTTCCTGCTCTGGATGCTCTCGGAGCTGTTCGAGCAGTTGCCCGAGGTGGGCGACCTCGACAAGCCCAAGCTGGTGTTCTTCTTCGACGAGGCGCACCTGCTGTTCAACGACGCGCCCAAGGCGCTACTCGACGCCGTGGAGCAGGTGGTGCGCCTGATCCGCTCGAAGGGGGTGGGCGTCTACTTCGTCACCCAGAACCCGCTCGACGTGCCGGAGACGGTCCTGGGCCAGCTCGGCAACCGGGTGCAGCACGCGCTGCGCGCCTTCACTCCCCGCGACCAGCGCGCGGTGAAGGCGGCGGCCGAGACCTTCCGCCAGAACCCCGGCTTCGACGTGGCCTCCGCGATCACGGAGCTGGCGGTGGGCGAGGCCCTGGTCAGCTTCCTGGAGCCGAAGGGCACGCCCTCGATCGTGGAGCGGGCGTTGATCGCCCCGCCGCAGGGCCGCGTCGGCCCCCTGACGCCGGCCGAGCGCGCCGACCTGATCGCCAAGAGCCCCCTGCGCGGCAAGTACGACGAGGCGGTCGACAACGAGAGCGCCTACGAGATGCTCGCCAAGCGCAAGAACCTCGACGCCGCCCCGGCCGAGGCCGCGCAGGCCTCCGGCGGCGGTCTCGGCGGCCTCCTCGGGGGCATCATGGGCAGCGTGTTCGGGAGCCCCGCCCCCCAGGGCAAGGGCGGCCGGCGGCCGCCCAAGAGCCTGGCGGAACAGGTGGTGTCCAACGCCGCCCGCTCGATGGCGCGCAGCGTCGGCACCCAGGTCGGCAACGCGATCCTGCGCAACGTGCTCGGCGGATTGATGAAGCGCTGAGGCACCGATCCACGGCAACGAGCGAGACACGCCCATGAGCGACCTCAAGACCCTGCGCGGCCTGTCCGGCCTCAGCCCGGAGCCGGCCGGGCTGACGGGCTCGGCCCTGCTGATGATCGACCTGCAGAACACCTACCGCGAGGGCGTGATGCGCCTCGACGGCGTCGAGCCGGCCATCGCGGAGGCCGCGGCCCTGCTGGCGCGGGCGCGGGAGGCGGGCATCCCGGTCATCCATATCAGGCACGATGCCGGGCCGGGCTCGCCCTACGACCTCACCGCGCCGATCGGACAGATCAGCGACGCGGTCGCCCCGCAGGGCGAGGAGGCGGTCGTCACCAAGAACTACCCGAGCGCCTTCGTCGGCACCGACCTGGAGGACCGGCTGAAGGCTGCCGGCGTCACCGACCTGATCCTGGCCGGCTTCATGACGCATATGTGCGTGAACTCGACGGCGCGTTCCGCCTTCAGCCTGGGCTTCCGCCCGACCGTGGTGGCCGCGGCCACCGCCACCCGCGCTCTGCCCGCCCCGGACGGCTCCGTGGTTCCGGCCGCCCAGCTCCAGGCCGCGAGCCTCGCGGCGCTCGCCGACCTGTTCGCGGTGGTGGCCGGACGGGAAGCCGACATCCCGGCCTGAGCGGCTCCACCCCGGAACATTGCGGCATTGCACCAAGTTCGGCTCCCAACACGGGAGCCGAGCATGCGGATCGTCAACGTCGCCGACCTCTTCGTCGAAACCCTGCAGGAGGCCGGCGTCCGGCGCATCTTCGGGGTCGTCGGCGACAGCCTCAACGCCATCACCGAGGCGATCCGGGCCCGCGGCACGATCGAATGGGTCCACACCCGCCACGAGGAGAGCGCCGCCTTCGCGGCCGGCGCCGAGGCGCAGATCAGCGGGGAGCTCGCCGTCTGCGCCGGCTCCTGCGGCCCCGGCAACCTGCACCTCATCAACGGCCTCTACGATTGCCACCGCAGCCGCACCCCGGTGCTGGCGATCGCCGCCCACATCCCATCGGCCGAGATCGGCTCCGGCTACTTCCAGGAGACCAGTCCGACCGAGCTGTTTCGCGGGTGCAGCCATTACTGCGAACTGGTCTCCGACCCGTCCCAGCTTCCCTACGTGCTGGAGAACGCGATCCGCGCCGCGGTGGGGCAGGGGGGCGTGGCCGTCGTCGTGATCCCCGGCGACGTGGCCCTGAAGGAGGCCCCCAAGCGCGCGGTCGGCCCCAAGGCCGGCCTGATCCCGGCAAAGCCCATCGTCCGGCCTGCGGACGCGGAACTCGATGCCCTGGCCGACCTCCTCAACGCGTCGAAGAAGATCGCGCTCCTGTGCGGCCGCGGCTGCGCCGGGGCGCATGCGGACCTGCTGAACCTGGCCGAGACCCTCAAGAGCCCGATCGTGCACGCGCTCGGCGGCAAGGAGCACGTCGAGTACGACAACCCCTACGACGTGGGCATGACCGGGCTGATCGGCTTCTCCTCCGGCTACGCCGCCATGCACGGCTGCGAGACCTTGCTGATGCTGGGCACCGGATTCCCGTACAAGCAGTTTTACCCGGAGAAGGCCAAGGTGGCGCAGGTCGACATCCGGCCCGGCGAACTCGGGAGGCGTTGCAAGCTCGACCTCGGCCTCGTGGGCGATGTCGGCGCCACCCTCCGGGCGCTGCTGCCCAAGCTCACGGTCAAGGCAGAGCGCGCCTGGTTGGACGCCTCCCTCAAGCACTACGCCAAGGCCCGCGAGGACCTGGACGAGCTGGCGGTGGGCAAGCCCGGCCGCAGGCCGATCCACCCGCAATACCTGACCAAGCTCCTGAGCGAGGCGGCCGCGGAGGATGCGGTCTTCACCGCCGACGTGGGCACGCCGACGATCTGGGCGGCGCGCTACCTGAAGATGAACGGCAAGCGCCGGCTGCTCGGCTCCTGGGTGCACGGCTCGATGGCGAACGCGATGGTCCAGGGCATCGGCGTGCAGGCGGCCGAGCGCGACCGGCAGGTGATCGCCCTCTGCGGCGACGGCGGCTTCGCGATGCTGATGGGCGACTTCCTGACGCTGCGCCAGCACCGCCTGCCTCTGAAGGTCGTCGTGTTCAACAACGGCACGCTCGGCTTCGTCGAGATGGAGATGAAGGCCGCGGGCTACCTCGAGACGGGGGTGGCGCTGGACAACCCGGACTTCGCCGCGATGTCGCGGGCGGCCGGCATCTTCGCGCGGCGCGTGGACGATCCGGGCGAGCTTCCCGGTGCGGTAGCGGAGTTCCTGGCCTTCGACGGCCCGTCCCTCCTCGACGTGTCGGTGGCCCGCAACGAACTCTCGATCCCGCCCAAGATCGACGGGCAGCAGGTGAAGGGCTTCAGCATGTACCTGCTGCGCGCCGTGATGAGCGGCCGCGGCGATTCCGTCCTCGACCTCGCCAAGACCAACCTCATCCGCTAGGTCTCACCCTACAATCGTTCCAGACCGCCGGCACCGGCGGCCCGAGAAGGCGATCGCGGGCGGATCCGCATTCCGGGAGACGAGACGCCGACCATGGCTTCCGACCGTCAGATCTGGCGACTCGCGCGCCGCCCCGTGGGCTCCGTCACGGAGGGCGACCTCGTCCTGCGCACCGAGCCCATTCCCGACCTCGCGGAGGGGCAGTTCCTCCTCCAGGTGATCTACCTGTCGCTCGATCCGACCAACCGGATCTGGATGAGCGACATGGAGCAGTACATGCCGCCGGTGGCGATCGGCGAGCCGATGCGCGGCCTCGTGGCCGGCCGCGTGGTCCGCAGCCGCAAGGCCGGCGTGGCGGAGGGCGAGATTTTTTCGGGCTTCGGCCTCTGGGCCGACCACCTCGTCACGGGCGGGCAGAACTTCTCGCGCATGGACCTGCCCCCCGGCGTGCCCCTTTCGGTGGCGTTCGGCGTGTTCGGCCTCGTCGGGCCGACCGCCTATTTCGGATTGCTGGACATCGGGCAGCCCAAGGCCGGCGAGACCCTTGTGGTGTCGGCGGCTGCCGGCGGGGTCGGCCAGGTCGTCGGGCAGCTCGGCAAGATCAAGGGCTGCCGCGTCATCGGCATCGCGGGCGGGCCCGAGAAGTGCCGCTTCATCGTGGACGAACTCGGCTTCGACGCGGCCATCGACTACCGCAGGGAGGACGTCGGCGCCCGCCTCGACGCCCTGGCGCCGGAGGGCGTCGACATCAATTTCGAGCAGGTCGGCGGCCCGGTCATGGAGGCGGTGATGGGCCGGATGCGGCTGTTCGGCCGCGTCGCCCTCTGCGGCCTGATCTCGGGCTACAACGATACGCAGGCGCAGACCGTGCCGGCACCGTGGACACGGCTCCTGATGCGGCGGCTGACGGTGCGCGGGTTCATCGTCACCGACTTCGCGGACCGTTGGGGCGAGGCCGTCTCGGCGCTGGGCGGCTGGATGGCGGAGGGCCGCATCAGGACCCGGCAGGACGTGCGGCCGGGCCTGGAGCGGGCGGTGGCCCACCTCGACAGCCTCTACACCGGCGGCAATTTCGGCAAGCTCCTGGTGGAAGTGAGCCCGGACGCCCCAAGGACCTGACGCCGGAAGGTATAAAAAATGCGGATCGGACTGTTCGTCCCCTGCTACGTCGACGCCTTCGAGCCGGAGGTGGGGATCGCCACGCTCGAACTGCTGGAACGCTTCGGCCTCGACGTGGAATACCCCTTCGACCAGACCTGCTGCGGCCAGCCCATGGCCAACACCGGCTGCCACGCGGAAGCCGCGGCGACCGAGGCCCTGTTCGTCAGGAACTTCTCCGGGTTCGACTACGTGGTCGCGCCCTCGGGCTCCTGCGTGCACCAGGTGCGCGAGCACCTCACCGCGATCCCCCAGACGGATGAGGTGCTGGCCGTCCGCAGCAAGACCTTCGAACTGGTCGAGTTCCTGCACGACGTGCTCAAGATCGAGGAATTTCCCTGGGCCGCCTTCCCGCACAAGGTGGCCTATCACGGCAATTGCAACGCGTTGCGGGGCATCCACCACGCCCGGCCGTCCGAGATCGTGGCGCCGTTCTTCTCCAAGCCGCTCGACCTGCTCGCCAAGGTGAAGGGGATCGAGATCGTCGACCTCGCCCGCCCCGACGAGTGCTGCGGCTTCGGCGGCACCTTCTCGGTGTTCGAGCCCGCCGTCTCGGCCAAGATGGGCTACGACAAGGTGGCCGACCAGAACCGGGCCGGCGCCGAATACGTGGTCTCGTCCGATTCCTCCTGCCTGATGCACCAGAAGGGCTGCGCCGGGCGCCTCGGCCTGCCCCTGAAGTACCTCCACATCGCCCAGGTGCTGAACGGAGCCGCAGCATGAGCGCCGAAGACGTGCGGCCGACCGACGGCGAGCCGACGATCCACCCCGAGGTCCGACCGCCGAGCGACGAGGGCGAGCGCGGCCAGGACGGCCGGCGCCTCCAGCACGCCGAGGCCGCGAGCCGGCCGATCGCCGCGCCGAAGGTTAGAGAGAAGCAGCCGCGCGGGGCCAAGATCCGCGGCGACCGGCCGATCGACCAGGCGGAAGCCGCCGAGCGGTTCCTGGCCGCCCCCCTGCATCAGGCCGCCCACGACGAGCGCCTGTGGGACCTGCGCAAGAAGCGCGACACGGCAGCCCACGGCATCCCGGAATGGGAGGAACTGCGCGAGATCGCATCGAGCATCAAGGCGCACACGCTGTCGAACCTCGACCGCTATCTCGAACAGTTCGAGGCGGCGGCCAAGGCCAACGGCGTGCACGTGCACTGGGCCGCGGACGGGGCCGACCACAACCGCATCGTGCTCGGCATCCTGCGCGATCACGGAGCGAAGACGCTCGTCAAGTCGAAGTCGATGCTGACGGAGGAGTGCGGCTTCCGCCACCACATGGCGGCCAACGGCATCGAGATCATCGAGACCGACTTGGGCGAGCGCATCCAGCAGCTCGATAACGAGGAGCCGAGCCACATCGTGGCACCCGCGGTGCACAAGACCCGCATGGACGTGGCCGAGGTGTTCGCCCGGACGCTCGGCACCGATCCGGAGAACGACGACGCCCACTACCTCGCCGAGAGCCAGCGCGAGACCACGCGCCCCTACATCCTGAACGCGGATGCCGGCATGACCGGCTGCAACTTCGCCATCGCGGAGACGGGCACCGTCGTTACCTGCACCAACGAGGGCAACGCCGACCTCTCGGGCAACGTGCCCAAGCTCCAGATCCACTCCATCGGCATCGAGAAGCTGATCCCGCGGATCGAGCATCTCGGCGTGTTCATCCGCCTGCTCTCGCGCTCGGCTCTGGGCTCGCCGATCACCCAGTACACCTCGCATTTCCGCGGGCCGCGGGCCGGCACCGAGATGCACATGGTGCTGGTGGACAATGGCCGCTCCGCCCGCCTCGGCATGGAGGAGTTCTGGACCTCGCTCAAATGCATCCGCTGCGGCGCCTGCATGAACACCTGCCCGGTCTATCGGCGCTCCGGGGGCCTGTCCTACGGCGCCACCTATTCCGGGCCGATCGGGCTCATCATCGACCCGACCTTCAACAAGCGGAAATACTCGACCCTGCCGTTCTCCTCGACCATGAACGGGAGTTGCACCAACGTCTGCCCGGTCAAGATCAACATCCACGAGCAGATCTTCGCCTGGCGCAAGGTCCTGGCCGAGGAGCACCAGATCCCGCTCCTGAAGCAGGGGATGATGAAGGCGGCCGGCGCCGTGCTCAGCCGCCCGGCGGCCTACCGGGCGGCCATCGGCACCGCGGATTCGGCCCTCAAGGTCCTGCCGCGCTTTGCCGTCTACAACCCCCTGAACACCTGGGGGAAGAAGCGCGAGATGCCCGAGACCCCCAAGCAGAGCTTCCACGCTTGGTACAAGCAGAACCGCATGGGCAAGGAGGCCGGCAAGTGAGCGCCCGCGAGGCGACGCTCGCGGCGATCCGGCAGAACCGGCCGGCGGGCGACCATCCGCTGCCGGTGGTGCCGCGCTTCACGCCGCTGGTCGGCGACGATCTGGTGGAAGAGTTCGGCGAGCGCCTCAAGCGCATGGGCGGCCGCGTCTCGGGCGGCCCCGACCCGCTGGCCGGCGTTCGCGAGCGCCTGGACGCGGCCACGGTGATCGCCTCCGCGGTGCCGGAGGTGGCCGGCAACCGCGACCTCTCCGCGGTGCAACGTCCACAGGAGGTGGACGACGTGGACGTTGCGGTGGTCCGTGCGGTCTTCGGCGTCGCCGAGACCGGCTCGGTGCTGTTCACGGAAGGCGAACTGGTGGTCAACGCCGTGGCCTACCTCGCCCAGCACCTGATCGTGCTGCTCGACCCCGCCGACATCCTGCCCAACATCCAGGCGGCCTACCTGCGGCCGGAATTCGGGCGCTCGGCCTACGCCGTGCTCCACACCGGCCCCTCGGCGACCGCCGACATCGAGGGCGTGCTGATCCATGGGGCGCAAGGGGTGCGCTCGCTGACGGTCGTGCTGCTGCCGCGCCAGGCCTGAGGCGGCCTCAAATCTCGGGCTTGTGCGCCGTGAGCACCGTGGCGCAGGCGAGTTCGAGCTGCTTGTCGGGCGGCAGGTGCCGGCAGAAGGGCTGGCCCACCTGCTCCATCGGCGCCCGCATCAGGTCGGCCACCGTCATCTTGCGGAACGCCTTGCGGGTCTCGGGCGGGAGCGCCTCCGCCCAGACCGCGAGAATCCAGTGCAGCGCCCAGACCGGGTGCATTGAATCGATGACCCGCACGTCCTCCACCACGAGGTGATCCTCGAACAGCCGGCGCACGCCCTGGGGCGTGGCGTTGAAGTAGTGGTGCGGGTAGCCGTGATAGGGCTGGAGGAAGGGCATGCCGCAATAGAGCCGGCCGCCGGGCTTCAGCACGCGGGCGATCTCGGCCGCGCACGCGAACGGGTCGCGGACGTGCTCCAGCACGGCGATGGAGAGCACCGCGTCGAAGCTGCCGTCGCGGAAGGGCAGGGCCTCGCCCACGCCGAGCACGTCCGTCGAGGGATAGGCGACGATCTCGTAGTTGACCACGTTCTCGTAATAGGTCGACCGGTAGCCGGCCCCGCAATCGAGGACCAATCCATCGGCATGGCGTGCGATCAGGTCGAGGGCTGTCGGATCGTAGCCGTTGGATGAGACCGCCTCGGTCGCGGCGATCCGGGCGTTTGCGCGCAGCTCCGGCGTCAGGAAGTCGGCCCGGCCCTCGTCCCAGGTGCAGGCCATGTCGGTGCGCAGGAACGGCTGAAGCCGCGTGATCTTGTCCGCCCGGGCCCGCGGCAGGTCCGGGTTCGCATAGGCCATGAGGCGGCCACCCGGCCCGCCGAACCGCGAAAAATGCTCCCGGCCCGAACCGAGGCGGCCGGAGGCGATCGCGGCCCGCGCGTCGGCGTTGACGGCGAGATAGCGCGCCTCGTCGAAATTCGCCGCAGTGACGGGGACGACGAGGTCGAGCGGCATGGTCGGTCGGGCCCGGTTCGTGGAGTGTCCGACCGGTCTATCGCCCTCGTGCCCGATCCGGAAACGGATTGGCCGCGGTGTCGCCAAAGAACCTGGGTCCGCGAGAAACCGGCCCGCGCGGCCAGCGTTCTCCGATCCGAGCGACGGTACGGTGGCCGGCAGGGCAGTCGGCGCGGGCCTTGCAGGCCGCCGGCAGGGTTTCTGGCAAGACGGAGAGAACTGGTGCGCTACACGCTGGGCTGCAGCTTGTCCTACAACATCCTCTCGGACACGACCTTCATCTTCAACCTGGAGGTGGCCCGCCTCAGGAGCCTGGAAATCCTCAGCGAGTCGCTGGTGCTGACGCCGAACCTCAAGCGCGACATCTACACGACGCCCGATCTCCTCAACCGCTACCTCGGCGTCAACGTGCCGATGGGCCAGTTCTCCCTCGAATACAACGCCGAGGTCGAGTTGACCGTGCACCGCGCCGATCCGGCCACGATCAACGAGACGCCGATCTCGGCGCTGCCCCTCGACATCCTGCCCTTCCTGCTGCCCAGCCGCTTCGTCTCCTCCGACCGGCTGACGCCTTTCGCCCAGGCCGAGTTCGGCGCCCTGCCCAAGGGCCACGCCCGCGTGAACCAGATCTGCAACTGGATTCACGACCACATGACCTACAAGCCGGGCACCAGCGACGGCGAGACCACCGCCGACGAGAGCCTGCTGAAGCGCGCGGGCGTCTGCCGCGACTTCGCGCATATCGGCACGGCCTTCTGCCGGGCGCTCGGCATCCCGGCCCGCTTCGTCTCCTGCTACGCCCACGGCCTCGTGCCGAGCGACTTCCACGCGGTGTTCGAGGCCTATCTCGACGGGCGCTGGTGGCTGTTCGACGCCACGCGGCAGGCCGACCTCGACGGGCTCGTGCGCATCGGCGTCGGCCGGGACGCGGCCGAGATCGCCTTCTCCACGCCCTACGGCAACATGCAGCCGGTCAACCAGCAGATCCGCATCGTCCGCTCGGACGGCATGGGCAGCCCGCCCCAGCGCACGGTGGACGCGATCTCGACGGAGGTGCCGGCCCCCCATGCGGGCGCGGCCTGAACGGCGTATACTGTGATACGCAACGGCTTTCCCTCTCCCGCAGAGGCTACCGGATTCACACATCCGCGCGGGGGAACCGGACAGGTCGTCCGAAGCGCCGGGCGGCTCCCTCTCCCGTGC
>NZ_BPRB01000054.1 GCF_022179685.1 Methylobacterium trifolii | reverse complement strand
GGCGACGACCGCAGCGTGCGACTGTCCAGAACCACGGCAGATGGCTCCGGCTCACGCGCGGCCGCCATCCGCAGCACCGCCCGCAGGTCCCCGGCGACATCCAGGAAACTCTCCGCGGCGAGCCAGCGCTGCATCTGCTGATACACCGCCGCCCAAGGCGGCAGATCGTGCGGCATGAACCGCCACGCCGCACCCGTCCGCACGATGTAGCGCAGCCCGTTGAACACCTCGCGAAGTTCGTGGTCCCGCTGCTCGCAATCCGCCCGCAACAGCGTCAGGTAAGGGGCGACGACCGCCCATTCCTCATCACTCACGTCGGACGGGTACGCGGGGCGATCCAGGCTCATAAACCCAAACGCACAACCGACCCTAGAAGTTCATAACACGCTCTAAATGGGCGCCGCGAGCGAAGGCCGGTGCTTCCCCCCCCCTTCCGAGGGAGGGGAATGATCTTCTCAGACATGGCCTCGCATCCCCGTGTGGCGCAGCGGCGTATGCTCTGAAATTATCTTCGATCGACGTTCGCCAAACCATCCGACGTCAGACCCTCACCGCATAGATCATAAGGTCCTATCGGCCGCGCGGATTCTCGCTGGAGCCGATCGGTCGAAGCCGCCCGCCGCTCGTCGGTAGCCATTCTTGTCTTCCGTTGTCTCCGAATCCATCACGGTTAGAACCTCAGTAGGCGTCCCCTTTGGGGAGGGGGCTTTTCCGGGGTCGACTTGCGGCGGCTATGTCTCCTGGTGTCGACTCACGACTCGCCATAGGGCACAGGCGGCCGGGTCCCAGCCATGTCGGCCGGGGCATGCAGCCAAGTCGACGTTGAGACCGACCCGTCTTTACCAAGCGTTCACCATGCGGTTGCCATCTCGTGGTCCGAGATCCCTGCGAGGATGGGCCGATGCAGACCGAGATGGACAAGGCGCCTCATCAGCCGATCCTCGAACCCTGGCGCATCGCTGCGCTCGTGCTGATCATCGTCGTCGCGATGCTGCTCGTGCACGCGGTCGATCCGGCGGGTGCCGGGATTATCGAGCAAACTCCCTCGCCGCAGCAGGCTCAAATCGCTCCGTTGCAGCCCACTCGCCCGTAGCTTTCAGCCGCGTCCGGAGGCGCAACGACCAGCGTCCGCCTCCGTCCAAAGTCGAGAAGGCTCAGGCGCTTTGCAGATTGCTGGCGCTTTCCTTACCGCTCCGCTTGTCGTTCTCCACGTCGTAGGAGACCTTCTGGCCCTCGATGAGGTTACGCATCCCGGCGCGCTCGACCGCGGAGATGTGGACGAACACGTCCTTGTTGCCCTCGTCGGGCTGGATGAAGCCGTAGCCCTTGGTCTCGTTGAACCACTTCACAGTGCCGGTCGCCATCGCGGTGTCCTAGTCGTCACTGGCGCGCCAACGCGGCGTGCCATGATGCTCGAACCGGCAACCCTGGCTGGCAGTTCCGACGGGTCCGCCTTCCAGCCTTCAGTGCCTTCGTTTCTCTAGACGGGAAAAACTCTGCAGGGCGGCCTACTGCGCGCGCCAAGCAGCGTTGAGGGGGCGGCCTCAGGCTCAAAAATTGCCCGTGTGCGCCTTCACACGAAGAATTCGGCTAGAAACCGGACCGCAATCATCGCATCGCTCCACGTATTTCTCCTGCAATGCACGGCGTTCAAGCCGCACTCGTCCCCGGCGACCTGCCGGATCGCCGCAGCAGAGCAAGAGTTCACGATGTCCATTCGCAAAACCATCACGGCGGCGATCACCGCCCTCACCCTCGGCACTGCCGTTGCCGCCCCCGGACATGCACAGGCCATGGGCTTCGGCGGCCTCGCGGCTGCGGGCATCATGGGCGACATCGCGCTCGGCGCAGCCAGAGCCGAGGCTGGGTCCCGCCGCGGCGTGATCGTCGAGCACCGCTACGTCCGCAAGGGCAACCGTCTCCAGTACTGCGGCTGCGTCGTCCGCCACGTCCGCTTCTACCCGTGACTTGGCCGACGGTGCCCCGCCCCCTCGAGCGGTGGGGCCTACGCGCTGTGCGACGTCCGGGATCGAGGCCGTGGGATGAGGCGGACCATGCGCTGGGTTTGGCCAGCCCTGGCATGCATGCCGGCTACGACAGCCCTGGTGGCCGGCGTTGCATTTCCTTCATCTCGACAGGAAGCGTCCCATGACGACACTGTGGCTCAAATCGCTCTGGCAAGATGACAGGCGTCTTCGCCACCTCCTCCTCGTCGTCGATATCGGCCTGCTTATTTTCTGGTTCTATGCGGTGGAATACATCATACATCATCCGGCCGCGAAGGGGAGCGATGGCTTCGAGATCTTTCTCGCCGTTCCCATGACCCTGATCGTCCTTTGCTTGAGCTTGCCGGCCCTGCTGCTCTTGATATCGAACCGGACCCTCAAGTTCGGTCCTCCCATCACGTTGGCCGCCATCGTCGCGAACGTCTTGATCGGGAGCGACGTTCTTTGGAACAGCGGGCTCGGACGCGGCACCTTCTGGCCGCTCTGGTGACAGGCGCGTCCCACCCTCGGCCCACATGCGCAATCTCAGGCACCGGCACCCGATGAACCGCTTGCTCTGCGCCTTCGCCGTTCTGACCCTGGCTCTCTCGCTGCGCAGGGTTGCCCCGGCCCGGGCCGAGGAGGCGTTGGTGCCGCCTGCCGTCTATCCCGCGCTGGCGCGGTCGGGGTCGGATGCGGAAAGCTTTGCTCCCAAGGGCTGGACTGTCGAGGCTGTCGCAAAGGGCGACCTCGACCGCGACGGTCGTTCTGACCTCGCCTTCGTCCTGCACGAGCAGGACAAGGCCAAGATCCTGCCGATCTCGACGACCACGCCCGACCAGACCTGGGACAGTAACCCGCGGATCCTCGCCATCGCCTTCGCGAGGCCCGACGGGGGCTATCGGCTCGTCGTCCAGAATCACAGCCTGATCCCGCGCCGGGAGAGTGCCAACCTGGACGACGCCTTCGAAGATCCGCAATCGCTGGCTATCGTACGCGGTGCCATCTCGGTGAAACTGCATCTGTTCGCGAGCACTGGCGGCGCAGATACCGGATATAAAACGTTTATCTTTCGGCACCACACGCAGAGCTTTGTCCTGATCGGCTACGATGCGTCGAACGTGCAGCGCATGTCCGGTGAGACACGGGAAACCAGCGTCAACTACCTGACGGGCCGCGCGACGGTCGCAACCGGCACGATCTCCGACGACGCGACCCGGCGCCGGTCCCGGACCCTACCACCGGGGGCGCTCCTCACCTTCGAGGACGTCGGCGACGGCTTGGAGTTCGATCCTTTTGCAGAGCGTCGATAGACGTAACGACAGGATATTAAGCTATTGCTTGTCGTGGTGTCACAGATTTCATTGCCAACTATCAGAGAACTTCATGGCCTATGACGGTCTGGAACGGGTCGCATTTCCATAGCCGGGTTGTCGTCTGTCATCCGATCCCATTTGGCTTTGCCGCTCCGCATGTCGACTTCGAGGCTGAAGAGTCGAGGCGCTACTTCGGGCGCACCTACGCATCTCCGTGGATGTGACTTGTGGTTCTCACGGACCGTAATTTTTGCCACTTTGCGAACGTCCTCTTCGTCGAGCATCGAGCGTGTTATGAACCCATCATTAATCGTTCGACTTGCTTGAGCATGAGGCAGGCGAAGGCGACCATATGCAAGCCTGCCAGGGTGGTGGCATAGCCTTCGTAATCCTTGACCAGTCTTCGGCAGCGCGTGGCCGAGGCCCAGGCACGCTGCCTGAGCGGGGAAACCATCGACGCCGTCGCAGACGACGAGGCGTGATACCGCGTCCGCCAAATCGCTCACCCGCGCGCGACGGGTATCACCGAGCCGCGGTAGCGCTCGCGGATGAAGGCGGCGACCTCGGCCGATTGCAGCACCGCCGAGAGCCGCGCGATGCGAGAATCCTGCGCGAGGGCCTGCGTCGTCACCAGCACGTTGGCGTAGGGGTTGCCCTCTGCACGCTCCAGGCCGAGGGCGTCCTTGGCCGGGGTCAGCCCGGCCTCCAGGGCGTAGTTGCCGTTGATCACCGAGAGCGCGACGTCGTCGAGGCTGCGTGGAAGCTGCGGCGGCGCGACCTCGACGAAGGCCAGGCGCTTCGGGTTGTCGGCGATGTCGTTCACCGTGGCGAAGGTGCCGTCGCCACCGGGCGCCAGGCGGATGAGCCCGTTGTCCTGCAGCAGCGTGAGGCCGCGACTGAAATTGGTGACGTTGTTCGACAGCGCGACCGTGGCGCCCGCCGGCACCTCGGCCAGCGCGCGGAAGTGGCGCGAGTAGATCCCGAGCGGCTCCACGTGCACGGTCGCAGCGACGGCGAGGCGCACGCCGAGCTCCTTCTCCTCGGCGCGCAGGTAGGGCACGTGCTGGAAGAAGTTGGCGTCGGCATCGCCGTCGAGGACGAGCCGGTTCGGTCGGATGTCGCCGCTGATCTCGATCACCCGCAGGGCCAGGTCCGGGGCGATCTTGTCCTGCACGAAGCTCAGGATCTCGGCATGCGGCACCGACGAGGCGATCACCGTGAGCGGCGTCGCCGCCTGGGCGAAGGCGGTGGCAAGGAGCCCGAGGGCTCCGGCGAGCAGGACGCGGCGGGTCGGCGGCATGGACGATGATCCTCGGTCTCGGTGACGATGTCAGTGCGCGTGCCGGGGCAGGCCGTATTCGAGCCGCGGCTGCGAGGCCAGCAGCGTGCGCGTGTAGGGGTCGGCGGGCGTCGTCAGGACTTCGCCGACCGGGCCGTGCTCCACCAGCCGGCCGTGGTGGAAGACCAGCACGCGGTCGGCCAGATGCTGGATCACGCCGAGGTCGTGGGAGATGAACAGCAGCGCCGTTCCGAGCCGCGCCCGCAGGTCGCAGAGCAGGTCGAGCACCTGCGCCTGGATGCCGATGTCCAGCGCCGAGACCGGCTCGTCGCAGACGATGAGGGCCGGCTCCGCCGCGAGCGCGCGGGCGATCGAGACGCGCTGGCGCTGCCCGCCCGAGAGCGACCGGGGGTAGCGACCGGCGAGGTCGTCGCGCAGGCCGACCTGCTCCAGAAGTTCGGCGGTCCGGGCCGCCCGTGCCGCAGGTCGAAGCCCGGCGAGGTTCTCCGCGATGATCTCCGACACCCGATAGCGCGGGTCGAAGCTGCTGAGCGCGTCCTGCGGGATGTACTGCAGCCGTGGCCGCAGCCGGCGCCGCTCGGTCTCGCGGATGCGAGACCACGGCTCGCCGAGCAGCCGGACCGTGCCGCTATCGGGGCTCAGCAGGCCGAGGACGATCCTGGCGCAGGTCGACTTGCCCGAGCCCGACTCCCCGACGATGCCGACGACCTCGCCGGCCCGGACGTCGAAGCTGACGTCGTCGAGCGCGGTCGTGGCGAGCGCCCGGCGTCCGAAGCCCGCCGGCCGGGCGTAGCGTTTGGCGATGCCGCGGACCTCGAGCACGACGGTGTCGTCGCGGGCCGGCGGCGGATGCCGCAGCGGTGCGATGCGATCGGGCGACCGAGCGCTCGCCGGGCCGAGCCGCCGCCCCCGCGATGCGAAGGAGGGGATCGCGTCGATCAGCCCGCGCGTATAGGGGTGCCGCGGTCGCGTCAGGACGTCGGCGGTGGTGCCGCTGTCGACGACGCGCCCGTCGCGCAGGACGATCACCCGGTCGGCGATGCCGCCGACCACCGCGAGATCGTGGCTGATCAGCAGGAGCCCGGCGCCCGCCCGCACCCGTTGCGCCAGCACCTCCAGCACCTGGGCCTGGACGGTCACGTCCAGGGACGTGGTCGGCTCGTCCGCAATAATGAGATCGGGCTCGCCCGCGATGGCCGAGGCGATCAACGCCCGCTGGCGCAACCCGCCGGAGAGCTGGTGGGCATATTGGCGCGCGCGGATCTCGGGATCGGGAATCCCGACCCTGCCGAGCACCTCGATCACCCGCGCGTCGATGGCGCGGCGTCCGCGCAGGATGCGATGCTCGGACAGGACCTCGCCCACCTCCTGGCCGATCGTCCGCAGCGGATCGAGGGAGACCAGCGCGTCCTGCATCACCAGGCCGGTGACGGTGCCGCGCAGCCAGCGCCAATCGACCTCGCGGAAGGCGCGCGCATCCTGCCCTCGGATGCGGAAGCGCCGCGCCTCGACCCGCGCCCCGTCGCCGGCGAGGTTCAGGAGGCTGCGCGCCGTCAGGCTCTTGCCCGAGCCAGACTCGCCCACCAGCGCGACGCATTCCCCGGCCTGGATCGCGAGGTCGATCCCCTGCACGATCGGCGCCCCGGCCGGGGCGAACCCGATCGACAGGCCCTGGACGTCGACGAGCAGGGGCCGACCGCCCGCATCGTCCTGCACGTCGGCCCTCATGCGAGGCGCCCCTCGAACCGCTTCTGCAGATATCCGCCGAGCGTGCTGAAGGCGATCACCGTCAGGGTGATGGCCGCACCGGGGAAGATCGCGGGCCACCACGCCACGCGCAGCACGTCGCGGCTCTCGGCCAGCATGACGCCCCATTCCGGCGTCGGCGGCTGCGGCCCGAGGCCGAGGAAGCTGAGGCCCGAGACGGTGAGGATGGTGCTGCCGACATAGACGGTGGCGATCACCGAGATCGCCACCAGGACGTTGGGCAGCACGTGCCGGACGAAGACCTGGCCCCGGCCGAGGCCGTAGACCGCCGCCTGGGTGACGTAGTCGGCGTCGCGCACCAGCTGGGTCTGCGCCCGCACCACGCGCCCGAATTTCGGGATGCCGGCGATGCCGACCGCGATGGCGATGTTGACCATGCCCTGGCCGAGGAACGTGACCACCAGCATGGCGAGCAGGACGCCGGGAAACGACGACAGCACGTCGAAGACGCGCGCGATCCCCTCATCGAGGAGGCGGTGGCGCAGCCCCGCCAGGATGCCGAGGAACACGCCGGCGACGACGCTGATCGCCATGCCCCCCAGCCCGATCAGCAGCGAGTAGCGCGCCCCGTGGACCGTGCGGGCGAAGACGTCCCGCCCGAGCCGGTCGGTGCCGAAGAGATGCTCCCAGTTCGGTGCCTTCAGGCCCTCCAGGACATTGCCCGTCAGCGGGTCGTAGCCGGTGAACAGGGTCGGGGCGGCCGCGACCGCGAGGAGGACCGCCAGGAACAGGGCCGCGGCGGCGATGCCGGGCGGATAGGTCCGGCGTCCCGGCGCCACCCCGATCCGGGCTGCGTCGAGGCCGACGAGATCGGCGGGGGCGAGGGCGGCGGTGGCCTCGCCGGACGGGTGCGTCGAGGCGTTCATGCGGCCCTCAGGCGTGGGTCGATCAGCAGGTAGAGGATGTCGAGGAGCGTCGAGGCCGCGACGTGGACGAAGGCGGCGAGCAGCACGACGGCGAGCACCACGGGCACGTCGTGGGTCAGCACAGCCCCGAGGGTGACGCTGCCGAGTCCCGGCCGGCCGAACACCTTCTCGGTGATCACGGCGCCGCCCAGCAGCCCCCCGATCAGCCAGCCGCCGAGGGTGACGGTCGGCAGGAGGGCATGGCGCAGGACGTGCCGCGCCCGGATGGTGAGTTCGGCCACGCCGCGTGCCCGGACGGTGGTGACGAAGGGCTGATCCAGGGTCTTCTCGATGGCCTCGCGCAGCACCTGCGCCAGCAGGCCAGCCGTGGGCAGCGCCAGCGCGATCGACGGCAGCACCAGGGCCTGCCAGCCGTTGCCCCCCGAGACCGGGAACCAGCGGAGTGTGAAGGAGAACAGCATCAGGAGAAGGATGCCGGTCCAGAACACCGGCGTGGAGGCCAGCACCAGTTCCAGCGCCGAGGCCACCGTTCGCGAGAGGCGGCCGCGCCCGGCGGTGAGGAGGGCGACGACGACCGCCAGCACCACGGCGAGCACGCCCGCCGTCAGCGCGAGCTGGACCGTGGGCCAGAGCTGCGAGCCGACGATCTCCCGCACGGGCTGGCGCAGGACGTAGGAGGTGCCGAGATCGCCGCCGACGATGCGGGACACGAAGGCCCAGTACTGCTCGGGAAGGCTGCGATCGAGCCCCCATTCGGCGGCGATGGCCTCGCGCAGGCCCGGGGTGTCCACGTCTCCGGCGAGGATGTCCTCGATGCGGCCGGGCAGGACGTGGAGGGCGAGGAAGGCCGCGGTCACGCTGGCCCAGGCGACGACGAGGCTGGTGAGCAGCCGCCCGAGGATGCGGGACCACAGGGTCGGGGAGGGCATGCGGCGCCTACTCCTTCGCCAGCCAGACGTCGTAGGCGTTCGACGGCGAGTCGAGGCCGGCCTCGAACCCGAGGCCGCGGACCGCCTTCTTCGCCGCCAGGAACCAGCTCGGCGCGAACAGGGGCACGATGAACGCCTTGTCGACGCCGAGCACCTGGATACGGTCGGTGAGCGCGCGCTTGGCGACCGGGTCCGTGGATCGCAGCGCCTGCTCGATCAGCCCGGTGATCTCGGGATCGGGGTTGGCGACGTTGGTGTAGAGGAACCCCTTCGACCCGAGCATGTCCCAGAGTTCGCGGGCGGGATCGGACGGGTTGTCGGTGTTGGGGTAGACCGTCCAGGTGCCGGTGGCGTTGCCCTTGGC
>NZ_BPRB01000053.1 GCF_022179685.1 Methylobacterium trifolii | reverse complement strand
CGACGAGATCGCCGGCATCCGCTCCTCGGCCCGCCTGTTCGGCGCGCGGCTGAAAGGTGCGGTCGCCCTGTGCTACGGGCTCGCGGTCCTGCTGGTCGGCCTGTCCGCGTGGCGGGCGGGCGCCGGGCCCGTCGGCTATCTCGGGATCGCGGCGTTCGCCGCGCATCTGACCTGGCAGGTTCTGGTGCTGCGGGAGCGCGACGGGCGCGGGGCGCTGGCGCTGTTCCGCGCCAATCGCGCGGCCGGCCTGATCCTGTTCGCCGGGCTCAGCGCCGACGCCCTCGTGCAGGGCTGGCCGGGCTAGGAATCTTCACGAGCGGGCGATGATCTCGCTCTCGCCCCGGTGGATCTGCGGGCGCACCGGCAGGCGGCCGGTCTTGCGGCGGGCGAGGAAGCGCGGGCGACGCTCGCAGAGGGAGCCGTGACGGCGCCGGAACTTGGTCCGGCCCAGCACCAGGCGGCCGATCTGCTGCGAGACCGGGGCCAGCACGCCGTCCTCCCGCACGATCATGCGTACCAGGCCGGCCCGCCCCGCGATGTCGCGCCACACGGCGACCACCTCGTCCTCCCCGAACGGGCCGAGGCGGGAGAGCTCGCCGCCCTCGGCATCGACCAGGATCAGGCAGAAGCGGTCCTCGGCGCCGGCGTTTTCGCAAGCCCCGTCCGCCTCGCCGGCGAAGGTGAGCGCGATGCCGGCAGCCGTGGCTGCATGCGCCTGCCCGCCGATCACCGGCAGGGGAGAGGCGGCGTAGGCCGGCGCGGCATCGACGATGCGGGCGCCCTGGGGATGCTCGGCGTGGTTCCGATCCATGGTCTGGAAAGTGTTCATCTGCCCGACGCCCTGTTGCAAGTGGCAGCCCCTGTCGGGCCGTCCGTTATGCCAAGCAAAATCGCGTCTAACCCCCTCCAGGGGCCTTAAGAGCCAGCGTTAAGCGAATCTGGACGCGGCTGTTGTGTCGGGAATGCTCAACGCTTCCTTGCGTCGATTGCGCAGACTCGAATGCATCCCCGGTGTGGCGATGCGATCCTTGTGGCGGCTTTCCCGGCACCGTACAAACGGACCCTCGTCTCCCGCCACGCTCGGGCGGCCGGGCGCCCCGCACGCCAGGGGCGGGTCGCGCCGGTCGGGCGCGCCTGCGCCACCCCGATCGGACCCCCATGCCCGACCCGATGACCGCCGAGGCCATCTCCGCCATCATGCCGCCCCTGCGCGAGGCGATGCGCGAGGCCGCCGGCCTCGCGCTGCCCTATTTCCGCTTGGGGACGAACACCTCGGCCCGCACCTGGTCGAAGGCCGGGGGCTCGCCGGTGACGGAGGCCGACGTCGAGGTCGACACCTTCCTCAAGATCCGCCTCAGCCAGATCGTGCCGGAGGCCGCGTGGCTGTCGGAGGAGACGGCCGACGACCCGGCCCGGCTCGACAGCGGACTGGTCTGGATCGTCGATCCGATCGACGGCACCCGCGCCTTCCTGTCGGGGCATCCGGATTGGTCGATCGCCGTCGCGCTCCTGGCCGCTGGCGAGCCCGTGATCGGGTTCGTCCACGCGCCGGCCGGGGGCAAGGACTACGAGGCAAGAAAGGGACTGGGGGCGACCTGCAACGGCACGCCGATCGCGGTGTCGCGGCAGGCCGGCCTGCCCGGCGCGCGCGTGACCGGCCCGAAGCCGATGTTCGACCGTCTCGGGCGCGGGGTGAGTGCGGAGGGAAGAGAAGCGGACTTCATCCGCATTGACCGGGTGCCCTCGCTCGCGCTGCGCGTCGCACGCGTGGCCGAGGGCAGCATCGACGTGGGGCTGATCTCGTCCAATGCCCGCGACTGGGATCTGGCCGCGGCCGATCTGGTGTTGCGGGAGGCCGGCGGCTCGGTCAGCGACATGGCCGGCCGGCCCACCCGCTACAACCGGGCCGATCCGGTCCACGGCGAACTCATCGCGGTGCCCCATGGGCTGCGCGATCCCGTCATCGCCGGCTGGAATCGGGGGGCCTGACCGGCCGCTCCATCGGTCCGCCCTCGACGATCGAGGGCGACGGGCGGAAAGCGTCTCACACGAGATCCGATCGATCGCTTCGCGACGGGGATCTCGGGTTCGCTCACGCGCCACGCGGGCTTGGTGAGACCGTATCCGCCATTATCGAGCGGACACGGTTTCAGGCGTCTGCGGCTTCCCGCACCGCGAGCGCGGCCGGCGCGAGGCCGAGGCGGTCGGCGAGGTGCCAATGCAGCTCGCGCGGGGAATGGTAGTTGTAGGACCGGTCGATGAGGTGGCTGAGGTCGACCGTCGGCTTATCGGTGGCCGCGGTCTGCGTCAGGTGCTTCACCTTGAAGGTCGGCGCGTCGGTGACGGGCGACCGGATGCTACGGCGTCGGGTGTACTCGAACAACATGTGTTTTCGTGTGTCTTTTCTGGATGGTGCCGGCTTGTCCGCTCCATCGCGGGGCCGGTCTGTTTCTACGCTTGATCTTGTCTTTGCCGTCCGGCACGGCCTCTTGTGGCAGCGCCGGATGGTTTCGGCCGTGGATACGGCCGCGTGAGCGGGCTCCCGCAGGTCTCAGACCCGGAGTCCCGCGGCCTCGGCTGCGTCAGGCGGCCTGAAGGTTGTCCGCCGCGTCCTTGCCGCTGCGCTTGTCGGTCAGGATCTCGTAGGAGACCTTCTGGCCTTCGATCAGGTTCCGCATGCCTGCGCGCTCGACGGCCGAGATGTGAACGAACACATCCTTTCCGCCATCATCGGGCTGGATGAAGCCGTAGCCCTTGGTCTCGTTGAACCACTTCACGGTGCCGGTATTCACGGAATAGTACCTCGTATCGTCCATTGGCCGAAGGTTCACGACTTTGGGTCGCGACGCGATCGACGTTTTCTGTGCGGTGTGTTTCGTGCATCCCGCGACACTCTCGATGACCGGGAGTTCTCCCCCTGGCCACGACGGCGCAGCGGGCGTTTCGCGAGAGACACGCGGTGGCGGGGCACGAGGCGCGCGACGTCTATGACAGCGTCCGGCTCGGGGTCTGCCCACCACGGACTTATGTAGGCGTCCCTTGCGGCGGCGACAAGACGGTACGCCCGGATGCGCGCCGCCGCCGCAGCGGCAAGGACCGGGCACAGCCGGGGACGACGCCCGCAAGGACTGTGAATCGGCCCTCCCGCGGTGCATATACGGGCATGGATTCAGGCTGTTAGGCGATCATGGCAGGCATCTCGGTTTCGTTGGAGGGCGCGAACATCCAGCTCTCGTTCCAGAAGGACGATCAGGCCACCGCGGTGGTGATGGATGCCCGCGCGGCCCGTGCCCTGATGCGCGCGGTCGGCCAGTTGCTCACGGCCATCGACGAGCCGGAGGAGGCCGACATCAACGAGGAACTGGGCGAGGACGAGATCGCGATGCTCGACGTGACCTCTTCGGCCATCGAGGTCGGCACCGACGAGCAGGGGCAGGCGGTGGTCGCCCTCCAGGCGGGCGCCCTGCCCCCGTTCCAGCTGCGCCTGACGGACGAAGAGGCCCGTCACGTGGCGACGAGCCTCTCCGAGATCCTGAGCGCCCCGCGCGACGTGCGTGCCTCGCACGGGGGCCACTGAACGGTCCGGCCCTACATCCGCACGCCCGGATCGGTCGGAGCGCCGGGGAACACGTCGGGCTCCGAACCCGGACCGCCGGGCTCGTCGATGCCCGGATCGTCCACGGGATAGGGCGTGCGCGGACCCGTCGGGCCGATATCGGGCAGGTCGTCCGGCGCCGAGGGCGGCGGCAGATCGCCCGGGGCGGGGTCGGGAGTCGGAAGGCCGGGGTTGGCCATTGCCTGTCTCCATGATCGGTGGGGGATGCCGGGTCAACGAAACGGATTTCGCGGGAGTTCCCCACGATCGGGCCGCGCGACACCCGTGCAACCCAGCCTTGTGCCGTGGCCGCGGAACGCCGCGGCCACGGGCCGGTTGCCGTTCCAGACCAACAAGAACGGAGGCACCGCCATGCCCGACATCACCAGCGCCAAGATCCTGATCCTCGCCACCGACGGCTTCGAGGAGACCGAACTGACCGTGCCGCAATCCAGGCTGCGGCAGGCCGGCGCCACGGTCCACGTGGTCGCGCCGCAATCGCGCGAGCACAAGGAATCCATCCGCGGGTGGGACAAGACCGACTGGGGCAAGAACGTCGCCGTCGACCACGACCTGGAGGACATCGACCCCGCGGCCTACGACGCCCTCGTCCTGCCCGGCGGCCAGATCAACCCGGACAAGCTCCGCCTGGAGGCCAAGGCCCTGGAGGTGATCCGCGCCTTCCTCACCTCCGGCAAGGTCGTGGCCGCGATCTGCCACGCGCCCTGGCTCCTGATCGAGGCCGGCGCCGTGAAGGGCCGCGACCTGACCTCCTTCGCCTCGATCCGCACCGACGTGATCAACGCGGGCGGCCGCTGGCACGACCAGGCGGTGGTGACCGACCACGGCATCATCACCAGCCGCAACCCCGGCGACCTCGACGCCTTCTCCGCCAAGATCATCGAAGAGGTCCAGGAAGGCCGCCACGAAGCGCGCCAGCTCGCCGCCTGATTGTTTGCTACTTATTGGCGGTTTCGTCTCGGACGGACGCGACGCTGCCATCCCCCCTCAGTGGGATGACGGATTCATACATTGCTCGCGGCCCGCTAGAGCCGTGCCCGACCACGTTGGGTCGGGTCACGGCTCTAAGCTTTTGTTTTGACGCGCACTTTCGCGACGAACCGGCATCCACTTCGTCGGAGTGCGCTCTAAGTCTCTGTTCCGGAACGCGGTTCCCCTCCCCCTTGTGGGGAGGGGTCAGGGGTGGGGGTGGTTCAGGATCGAGTGCATCGGTGCCTCCTGCGCCACCCCCACCTCCGGTTCCTCCCCACAAGGGGGAGGAGAGGCCTGCGGTTGGGCCGTGGCACGTCCTGGAAGCGATGTGTGAAGCCGGTAGTCACTGCGTGGGAGGGACAAAAGCAAAACAATCAGCCGACCTCCAGCACCATGGCCGAGCGCAGGGGCCGGCCGTACTCGTCGCGGACGTCGACCGTGATGCGGTGGCCGCCCGGCGCGATGTCGGCGGGCAGGCGGGCCACCCAGATGTGGCTCGACGGCTCGGCCTTCACCCAGGGCTTCTTCGTCTCCGGATAGCGCGCGAACAGTTCGGCCACGAACGGGTCGGGCCGGCGGGTGCGGCTCATCGGCTGGGACGGGCCGTCGTCGATGCGGTAGGCGACCTGCGTGCGCGGGCCGCCGTCGAAGACGTTGACCACGAGGTCGGTGGCGGCAAGCGCCTCCTGCGGCACCGGCGAGCGCAGGGTCTGCATCGGCCGGTAGTCGCGCAGCACCTCGGGGGCGCCCCCGCGCAACTGGCTCTCCAGGGCGATCCGCATCCCCTCGTCGGGCTCTCCCTGCGCGCTGCGGTAGCGCGTCGTGTAGTCCGTGCCGGTGATCGAGAGGACATGGAAGCCGTTGGGCGTGCCGTCGCGGCTGTCGGCCGAGGGGATGCCGGTGCGGGTGGCCGGCCCGCTCCACCACGAGCCCGAGACCGCGGTGAGCACGTGGTGATGGTGGTCCTCGGCAAGATAGTGGTGCTCGGTGGTGTGGGTGTGTCCGGCCAGGCTCAGCACCTTGCGGCCCTTCAGGAGGGCCAGCAGGGCCTCGCGGTCCACGGTGGTGTTGCGGGGATCGTTCGGAGCGGTGTCGGTGTGCAGCGGGATGTGCATCGCCAGCACCACGAGCCGGTCCCGGGGCGTCTGCTCCAGGAGGTTGGCGAGGAAGGCCAGGCTGCGCTCGCCGATCCGCCCCTCGTAGGCGCCGCCGCCCTTGTCCGAGCCGCCCCCGAGCCAGCGCACGTTGTCGAGCATCACGAACAGGGCGCGCCCGTGGTGGAATGCGTAGGTCGGCGCCCCGAAGACCCGCTTCCAGGTCTCGCGGCTGTGCCGGGCGTCCGGGGCCTCGAAGTTCAGGTCGTGGTTGCCGCCGATGTGGAACCACGGCACCCCGATCCGCCCGACGATCCGGTTCGAGCGGGCATAGAACGAGAGGTCGTCGAACAGCACGTCCCCCGTGGTGATGCCGAAGGCGACCCCGGTCCCCAGCACCCGCGCCACGGCGGTGTCGCGCACGTGCCCGAGTTCCACCGGACTCTCGGGCTGCGGGTCGGTGAACAGCACCACGTCGAAGGCGTCCGGCTCCTCCACCCGGGTCAGGCCGAAATCGATCGCGGCCGGCAGCGGCCCGGTCGGGTCGAGGCCGCGGTAGCGCAGCCCGAGGCCCTTCGGCGAGCCGCCGGGCTGGTGGACGTAGGAGAAGCGCGGGATGTTGTCGGCATCGCACGGCAGGGCATGGCCCGCCGGCTTGATCACGAAGACGATGCCGTCCCCGTCGAGCGGCAGCCGGTAGCGGCCCTCCGCATCGGTGCGGACGACCTCGCGCCCGTTCGAGACCAGGACGTCCGCCAGGCCCCGCCCGCGCGCGCCGTCGGGCCCCGCCGCGTAGACCACGCCCACGGCCTCGCCCGCCTGCGCGGCCGCGGGCCCGGAGGCCGCCGACAGGGCGAGCAGGGCCGCGCCCGCGACGGTCTCGCGGCGGGTGAGGTGTCGAGGGACGGACATCGCGGGCTCCGGTTTTTGTAGTCGGGAGGACCGAAGCAGACGGTGGCGACCGTCGCGTGACAGGCCGGCGTGCCGATCCGCGGATTCAGGGAGGTCACCCGTGCCCGTGGTCGTGCTCCGGCAGGGTCAGGCCGAAATGGTCCACGAGGTCCGTGACCTGGGCGGGGCTGAGGTAGCGCGGGTTGAGGTTGCGCAGGAGCAGGTAGAGCTTGGCCGTCTCCTCCAGTTCCTCGGTGGCGAACACCGCCCCCTCCAGGCTCTCGCCGGCCACGACCGGGCCGTGGTTGGCCAGCAGCACCGAGCCGTAGCGGCCGGCCAGGCCCCGGATCGCGTCCGCGACCGCCGGGTCGCCCGGCCGGTAATAGGGGACGAGCGCCGTCCCGCCGGTCCGCATCAAGTAATAGGGCGTCATCGGCGGCAGCACCGCCCGGGGGTCGATCTCGGGCAGCATCGAGACCGCGACCGAATGGGTCGAGTGCAGGTGGACGATGGCGCGGGCCTCCGTCCGGCTCTCGTAGAGGGCGGTGTGGAGGGGGATCTCCTTGGTCGGCTTGTCCCCGGACAGCAGGGTGCCGGCGGCATCCAACCGCGCGATCCGGGCCGGGTCGAGGAAGCCGAGGGAGGCGTTCGTCGGCGTCACCAGCCAGCCGCCGTCGTCGAGCCGGAGCGAGATGTTGCCGGACGAGCCCGGCGTCAGCCCGCGCTCGAACAGGGAGCGGCCGTAGCGGCAGATGTCCTCCCGCAGCGTGCTCTCGCTCATACCGTGGCCCCCGCGATGAGTTCGAAGCCGAGGTCGACGGTCTCGGCCGGTCCGTTGCCCGCCAGCCGCTCGGCGGCCACGCGCCCGATCGCGAGCCGCGGCGTGCGGATGGTCGAGAGGGGCTGGGGCATCGCGGCGGCGATGTCGAGGCCGTTGAAGCCGAACAGGGCGAGCCGCCCCGGCACGGCCCAGCCGTTGGCGAGGCAGCCGAAATAGCCCCCCAGCGCCATGTCGTCGTTGGAGAAGTAGACCGCGTCGAGGTCCGTACGACGGGCCATCAGCCGGTCCAGTCCCGCACGCCCCGCGGCGGCCGAGGAGGGCCCGGCCATGATCTCGCGGTCGCGCAGGCGCTGCCCGCCCTCCCCCAGGGCCTCTTCGAAACCGGCCAGGCGCTTGCCCGCCCGCAGGTCGCGGGTGACGTCGTGGCCGACATAGCCGATCCGGCGGTAGCCCCGCGCCAGGAGGTGGGCCGCACTCGCCCGGCCCACCGCCCGGTGCGAGACGCCGACGACGATGTCGAGCCCCGGCCCGTCCACGTCCATCATCTCGACGATGCGGATGCCGCCGGCGCGCAGGCGCGCCACGGTGCCGGGATTGTGCTCCAGCCCCGTGACCATCAGGGCGGTCGGGCGCCAGGACAGGAGCGCCCCGACCAAGGCCTCCTCCCGGTCGGGATCGTAGTCGCTGACGCCGATCACGCTCTGGAAGCCGGTGCTGTCGAGCGCCGTGGTCAGCCCGCTCAGGAGGTCGGGGAAGACGATGTTGGCCAGCGACGGGATCACGATGCCGACGAGCTGGGAGCCGGCCGAGGCGGCGTTGCCGGCCAGGCTCCCGGCAACGCGGTTGGGCACGTAGCCGAGGCGCGCCACGGCCTCCGCGACGCGCTCGCCGGCGCGCTTCGAGTACGAACCCTGGTTGCGCAGAACCCGCGAGACCGTACTCTCGCCGACGCCCGCCTCCCGCGCCACGTCGGCCAGCGTCACGAGGCGCCCCGGCGGCTGGTGGATGTTCATGCCCTGGCTCCCGCCCGGCACGAGCGGGCCAGCCCGACATAGCAATGCATCCTGTCACCCACAACCGGATTGGCAGCGCTGCCAAAAACGACTAAGCCTGATTCGAGCGCTGCCGGAACGAGCGGCGACGAGTCGTATACGGATGCCGGAACGGCGTCCGTCAGGGAGAACGCCATGTCCGTGCAAGCCGCCGCGGCCGAGGGGGCCGTCGTGCCGACGAGCTTCGTGGACCAGACCTACCGCAAGGTGTTCTGGCGCCTCGTGCCGTTCCTGATGCTCTGCTACGTCGTGGCCTATCTCGACCGGGTGAACGTCGGCTTCGCCAAGCTTCAGATGTCGCAGGAGCTCGGCTTCAGCGAGACCGTCTACGGCTTCGGGGCGGGCGTGTTCTTCATCGGCTACTTCCTGTTCGAGGTGCCGAGCAACGTCATCCTGCACCGGGTCGGCGCGCGGGTCTGGATCGCGCGGATCATGATCACCTGGGGGGTGATCTCGGGCGCGTTCATGTTCGTGAACTCGGCGACCAGCTTCTACATCATGCGCTTCCTGCTGGGTCTTGCCGAGGCCGGCTTCTATCCGGGCGTGATCCTCTACACGACCTCCTGGTTCCCGGCCCATCGGCGCGCGCGGGTCATCGCCGTGTTCATGGCGGCCATCCCCGTCTCCGGCATCCTCGGCAACCCGCTCTCGGGCTGGATCATGGACGCCTTCAACGGCGCCTACGGCCTGTCGGGCTGGCAGTGGATGTTCCTGGTCGAGGCCGTGCCCGCGGTGCTCATCGGCGTGGCCGTGTTCCTCTACCTCGACAACCGGCCGAGCGAAGCCAAGTGGCTCGACGACCGGGAGAAGGCCGTGATCGAGCGCGACATCGCTCTGGACGGCGCCGGCAAGGAATCGAGCCCGCACTCGATCGCCACCGTGTTCCGCAACGGCCGCATCTGGTTCATGAGCCTGATCTACTTCGCCTTCGTCACCGGCCAGTACGGCCTGACCTTCTGGATGCCGACCATCGTCAAGGCGTCGGGCGTCCAGGGCAACCTCAACATCGGCCTCGTCAGCGCGATCCCGTTCCTGTTCGCCGTCGTCGTGATGATCCTGCTCGGCCGCAGCGCAGACCGGATGCGCGAACGCCGCTGGCACCTGATCGTCCCGGCGCTGCTCGGCGCCGTGGGATTCACCGTGGCGGCGAGCGCCGGCAGCACGGTGGTCGCCATCATCTTCCTGTCGGTCGCGGCCGGCGGCGTGCTCACCTGCGCCCCCCTGTTCTGGTCCCTGCCCACGGCCTTCCTCAGCGGCGCGGGGGCGGCGGCCGGCATCGCCCTCATCAACTCGGTGGGCAACCTCGCGGGCTTCGCCAGCCCCTACGCGATCGGGGCTTTGCGCGACGCCACCGGCAGCACGGCGGCCGGGATGTATGCGCTGGCCGTGATGCTGGTGATCGGCGCGGCTTGCGTGTTCGTCACCCCCAAGCACCTCGTCAACCGCTGACCGAAAGCCTCCTGCCATGACGGACGATGCGACGCGCGGCCACGCCGCGGTGATCGGGCTCGGCTCGATGGGGGCGGGCATGGCCCGGTCCCTGCTGCGGGCGGGCTTCACGGTCGCGGCCTGCGACGTGAACCCGGAGGCCGTGGCGCGCTTCGCGCAAGGGGGCGGCCGTGCTGCGAACAGCCCGGCCGAGGCCGCGGCGGGGGCGGGCGTGGTGATCTGCGTCGTGGTCAACGCCGCGCAGACGGAGGCCGTGCTGTTCGGCCCCGACGGCGCGGCCGAGGCGATGCCGGAGGGCGCGGTCTTCGTGTCCTCGGCCACCATGGACCCGGCCGTCGCCAGGCGCCTCGCGGCCCGGCTGGAGGCCACGGGCCGCCACTACCTCGACGCGCCGATGAGCGGCGGCGTGGTCCGTGCGGCCGAGGGCGACCTCACCTTCCTGGCCTCGGGCTCGAAGGCGGCCTTCGACGGCGCGCGCCCCGCCCTCGATGCCATGGCCGGCACGCTCTACGAACTGGGGGACGCCGCCGGCCAGGGCGCCGCCTTCAAGATGATCAACCAGTTGCTGGCGGGCGTGCACATCGCCGCGGCCTGCGAGGCCATGAGCTTTGCCGCCAAGCAGGGCCTCGACCTCGCCAAAGTCTACGAGGTCATCACGGCCTCGGCCGGCAATTCCTGGATGTTCGAGAACCGGATGCCGCACGTGCTCGACGGCGACTATGCCCCGAAGAGCGCCGTGGACATCTTCGTCAAGGACCTCGGCATCGTCCAGGACATGGCCCGCGTGGAGAAGTACCCGGTGCCGGTGGCCGCTGCCGCCCTGCAGATGTTCCTGATGGCCTCCGGCTCCGGCATGGGCCGCGACGACGACGCCTCGGTGGCCCGCCTCTACGCGCAGGTCTCCGGCGCCACCCTCCCCGGCCCGAAATCCTGAGGACGCGCCGATGCCCCGCTTTGCCGCCAACCTCACCCTGATGTTTTCGGAGTACCCGTTCCTCGACCGTTTCGCGGCTGCTGCGGATGCGGGCTTCGACGCGGTGGAGTTCCTGTTCCCCTACGAGCATCCGCCCGAGGCGATCGCCGAGCGCTTGTCCCGCAACGGCCTGACCCAGGCCCTGTTCAACCTGCCGCCGGGCGACTTCGCCAAGGGCGAGCGCGGGCTGGCCGCCTTGCCCGAGCGCTTCGAGGAGGTGAAGGCGGGCGTCGCCACGGCGCTCCGCTACGCCGAGGCGACGGGCGTCGCACGCCTCCACCTTATGGCGGGGCTCGCCGACCCGAACGACCCGGCCGCCGCCGACGCCTACCGGCGTGCGGTCTCCTGGACGGCCGGGCGGCTGGCGGACGCCAAGCTCGACCTCGTCCTGGAGCCGATCAACGGCCGCAACATGCCGGGCTATTTCCTCGACGATTTCGGGCGTGCCGCGACCCTGATCCGCGACCTCGCCCTGCCGAACCTCAAGCTCCAGTTCGACCTCTACCATTGCCAGATCATGCACGGCGACGTGACCATGCGGCTGCGGGCGCTAATGCCCATCGTCGGCCACGTCCAGACCGCCTCCGTGCCGGACCGGCACGAGCCCGGCACCGGCGAGGTGGACGATGCCTTCCTGTTCGCGGAACTCGACCGGCTCGGCTATGCCGGGTTCGTGGGCTGCGAGTACAACCCGGCCGCGGGCACGCGCGAGGGCCTCGGCTGGTTCGCGCCCTACCGCGCCGTGCAGGGAGCCCCCCGATGAGCCTCGCCCTCGGCTGCGTCGCCGACGACTATACCGGCGCCTCGGACCTCGCCAACACCCTGACCAAGGCGGGCCTGCGCACCGTCCAGACCATCGGCATCCCCGCAGACGACCTGTCGCTGCCCGAAGTCGACGCCGTGGTCGTCGCCCTCAAGAGCCGGTCGATCCCGGCCGAGCAGGCCGTGGCCCGCTCCCGCGAGGCGGAGGCGTGGCTGCGCGGGCGCGGGGCCGGGCACATCCTGTTCAAGGTCTGCTCGACGTTCGACTCGACGGATGCCGGCAACATCGGCCCCGTCCTCGACGCCCTGCGCGAGGATGCGGGCGAGGCCATCGCGCTCGTCACCCCCGCCTTCCCGGAGACGGGCCGCAGCGTCTACCAGGGGCACCTCTTCGTGGGCGCCACGCCCCTGAACGAGAGCCCCCTCAAGGACCATCCCCTCAACCCGATGCGGGATTCGAACCTCGTGCGGGTGCTCGCCCGCCAGAGCCGCAAGCCGGTCGGGCTCATCGACGTCGCCACCGTGGCGCAGGGAGCCGATGCGGTGGCCCGGCGCCTCGACGCTTTGGCGGCCGAGGGCAACGGCGGGGCCATCGCCGACGCGATCTTCGATTCCGACCTGGAGGTCCTCGGGCGGGCGGCTTTGGCGCGAAAGGTCTCCGTCGGCGCCTCGGGCCTCGGGCTCGGCCTGGCGCGCGCCCTGGTGGCGCAAGGACGCGGCGCAACCGACGCCGCAGGCAGTGCCGTCGCGGGCGCGGTCGGCGGCCATGCCGCGTGCCTCGCCGGAAGCTGCTCGCAGGCGACGCTCGGCCAGATCGAAGCGGCGGAGGCGATCATGCCGGTGCTGCGCCTCGACACGGAAAAGCTCCTCGACGGGGACGCGGAGGTCGAGGCCGCCCTCGCCTGGGCGACAGAGCGCCTCGCCTCCGGCCCGGTTCTGATCGCGAGCAGCGCCAGCCCCGACGCGGTGCGCGCCCTCCAGGGCCGGCACGGCACCGAGCGGGCGGGCCACGCCATCGAATCGGCCCTGGCGCGGATCGCCTCGGCTTTGGTCGCGCGGGGCGTGCGCCGCCTCGTTGTCGCGGGCGGCGAGACCTCCGGCGCGGTGGTCGACCATCTGGGCCTCAGGGCCTTCCTGGTCGGCCCCGAGATCGCGGCCGGCGTGCCGGTCCTGCGCACGGCCGGCGCGGCCGAGCCGATGCTGCTGGCGCTCAAGTCCGGCAATTTCGGCGGACGCGACTTCTTCGCCCGCGCCCTCGACCTGATGCCGTGAGACCGCGTCCGCTTGATGAAAGCGGACGCGGTCTCACGAAGCCCGCGCGGCGCCTGAGCGACGCCGAAAGCCGCATCGCGAAGCGATCAATCGGATTTCGTATGAGGACGATCCCATGCATGCCCTGATCCTCGGCGCCGCCGGCATGATCGGCCGCCGCCTCACCGCCGCCTTCGTCGCGGACGGCCAGGTCGGCGGACAGCCGCTCGACGCCCTCACCCTCGTGGACGTGTTGCAGCCGCAGGCGCCGGAGGGCTTTTCCGGCACGGTGAAAGCGGAGGCCGCCGACCTCTCGGTGCCGGGGGCTGCCGACGCGGCCGTCGCCGGCCGGCCGGACCTGATCGTCCACCTCGCCGCCGTGGTCTCGGGGGAGGCCGAGGCGAACCTCGAACTCGGCTACCGGGTGAACCTCGACGGCACCCGCCTTCTGCTGGAGGCGATCCGCCGCCTGAGCGAGGCGGAGGGCTACCGGCCGCGGCTGGTCTTCACCTCGTCGCTCGCGGTGTTCGGCCAGCCCCTGCCGCCGGTGATCGGCGACGACTGGGGGCTCACGCCGGCCTCGTCCTACGGCACGCAGAAGGCGATGGGGGAACTGCTGCTTGCCGACTACAGCCGCCGCGGAATCATCGACGGCATCGGCCTGCGCCTGCCCACCATCTGCGTGCGCCCCGGCAAGCCGAACAAGGCGGCCTCGGGCTTCTTCTCCGGCATCATCCGCGAGCCGCTCGCCGGCCAGCCCGCGATCCTGCCGGTGGCCGACACCGTCCGCCACTGGTTCGCCAGTCCCGCGGCCGCCACGGGCTTCCTCGTCCACGCGGCCGGCATCGACCTCGCGCCCCTGGGCCTGCGCCGCAACCTGACGATGCCCGGCATCTCGGCCACCGTCGCCGAGGAGATCGAGGCCCTGCGCCGGGTCGGCGGCGACGCCGCCGTGGCCCTGATCCGGCGCGAGCCCGACGCGGCGGTGGCCCGCATCATCGAGACCTGGCCGGAGGCCTTCGACACCGCCCGCGCCCTGGCCCTCGGCTTCCGGGCCGACGCCTCCTTCGACGCCATCGTGGACCACCACGTCGCCGAGACGGGCCACCACGGGCCGGAGGCGGGCTGATCCGATCGGGAGGCCGCGATCGATCCGCAGCGCCTTCAGCCGGGCTCGCCCGTTCCCATCAGGAAATCGAAGTCGCAGCCCTCGGGCGCCTGCGTCACGGTCCGGCGATAGAGCGCCTTGTAGCCGCGGGCCGGGGCCGGGGGCGGGCGGAAGCCGTCAAGGCGCCGGGCGATCTCCTCGGGCGCGACCAGCAGGTCGATGCGCTTGTCGCGGATCGAGAGGCGGATGCGGTCGCCGTCGCGCACGGCGGCCAGCGGACCGCCGATCGCGGCCTCCGGCGCCACGTGCAGCACGATCGAGCCGAAGGCCGTGCCGGACATGCGCGCGTCGGAGATGCGGACCATGTCCTTGACGCCGGCCTGCGCCAGCTTCTTCGGGATCGGCAGGTAGCCCGCCTCCGGCATCCCGGCCGCGTGCGGGCCGGCGTTCTGGAGCACCAGCACGTCGCCCGGCTCCACGTCGAGGTCCGGGTCGTCGATGCGGGCGGAGAGGTCTTCGAGACCAGTGAACACCACCGCCCGCCCCTCCGATTCGAACAGGGCCGGGGTCGCCGCCGCCCGCTTGAAGATGGCCCCGTCCGGCGCGAGGCTGCCGGAGAGGGCCACGAGCCCGCCCACCGGCGAGACCGGGTCGTCGAAGGCGCGGATCACGCGGCGGTCCACCCAGCCCGCCGGCTCGTCCAGGCGCTCGGCCAAGGTCCGCCCCTCCACGTCCACCGTGTCGAGGTGGAGCAGCGGACGCAACTCGCGCAGGAGCGCCCCCATGCCGCCGGCGGCGTGGAAGTCTTCCATGTAGCCCTCGCCCACGGGCTTCAGGTCCACCAGGACCGGCGTCGCGTCGGAGATCGCGTTGAAGCGCGCGTAGGGGATGCGGATGCCCAGCCGCCCGGCGATCGCGTTGAGGTGCACGATGGCGTTGGTCGAGCCCGACAGCGCCATCAGTACCCGGACCGCGTTCTCGACGGATTTCTCCGTGATGACCCGACGCGGGGTGATCTTCGTCTCGATCAGGCGGACGGCGGCGCGGCCGGTCTCCTCGGCCGCAACGAGGCGGTCCGAATGCACGGCCGGAATCGCCGCGGTGCCGGGCAGTGACATGCCGAGCGCCTCCGCGATGCAGGCCATGGTCGAGGCGGTGCCCATCACCGCGCACGTCCCCGCCGTGACCGACAGGCGCCCCTCCACCACCGCGATCTCCTCGGCATCGACCGTGCCGGCCCGGTACTTCGCCCAGAATCCGCGGCAATCGGTGCAGGCCCCGAGCCGCTGGCCGTTGTGGCGCCCGGTGGACATCGGGCCGGTGACCACCTGGATCGCCGGCAGACCGGCCGAGGCCGCCCCCATGAGCTGGGCCGGCACGGTCTTGTCGCAGCCGCCGATCAGGACGACGGCGTCCATGGGCTGGGCCTGGATCATCTCCTCGGTGTCCATGGCCATGAGGTTGCGGTACATCATGCTGGTCGGGTTGAGGAAAACCTCCCCGAGGGACACGGTCGGGAAGGCCAGCGGCAGGGCGCCGGCCGCCAGCACCCCGCGCGAGACCGCCTCGACCAGCTCGGGCATGCCCCGGTGGCAGTTGTTGAAGCCGGACGGCGTCATGGCGATGCCGACGACCGGCTTGCCGAGCAGGCCCGGCGAGAGGCCCATGGACCGGGCGAAGGACCGGCGCAGGAACCGGGCGAAGTCCTGGTCGCCGTAATTGGTCAGGCCGCGGTCGAGGCCGTGGGGTTCGTCGGTCATGGGCGTGGTCTCGCGGACGGTCTTTCACCGTCATGCAAATGTGCAATCATGCAAGCCGCTTGGCACGGCTCTGCCCGGCCGACAGGCCCCCGGCCCGCCGCCCGAGCACCGAGAGGGCGTGCTTCGGGTCTGCCGCGACGAGCATCAGCAGCGTGCGTGCGGCGGGATCGGGAGGCGTCCGTCCCTGCTCCCAGTTCCGCACCGTCCCGATCGGCACGCGCAGGAGGGTGGCGAAGGCCGCCTGCGTCATGTCGAGGGCACGGCGCAGGTCCCTGGCGGAGGGGACCGGGAGATAGCCCTCCGGCTCCTCGTCCGGATCGTCGCCATCCGCGCGAGCCTGGCGCCGGATGTCCGCTTCCGTGGTGTTCCCGATGCGCTCCCAATCCACGTCCGGAGGCGTGCGCATCAGTTCGCTCAGGGACCGCCTAGCCATCGCCGTCGCTCCTTCTCGTGTGCGCGGCGCGCTGAGATGATCCACCGGACGTCGCTGCCGTCGATGACGCGATCGGTGTAGCAGACGAAGTAGAGGAGACCGTCGACCTCGCCGATCGCCTGAATCCGCAGCTCGCCGTAATCCCGACGATCGTCGACACGTTCGATGACCGGGCTTGCGAAGATGCGCGCGGCATAGTCGAAGCCGAAGCCACGGCTGGGATCGCGGCGGCACGCCTCGCTCTTCTCATCGTGCCAATCGAAATCCACGCGGACAGACTGCGCTTGAAGCGTATTTCCGTCAAGGCGCCCGCCGGATCACAGCCCTGGCGGAACGGTCATCGCATCCCCTCCTGCCGTGCAAGCCACCCCTTCGCCAGGGCCACGTCGGTCTGCGTGAGGCCGTGCCCTGTCGGCAGGACCGTGTGCTCGACGCGGGCGCCTGCCGCTTCGAGCAGGCCGGCCAGCGCGCGGGCGTTCTGCGCCGGCACGATGGGATCGGCGGCGCCCGAGAGCATCAGGACGGCCTTGCCCGAAAGCTCCGCCTCGGGCGGGTCGGCGAGCGGCCGCATCGGCCGCAGCAGCACGGCTCCCGCCAGGGCCTCCGGGCGCAGCAGCAGCAGGGCGGCGGCGATGTTGGCCCCGTTCGAAAAGCCCAGCGCCACCGGGGCCGCGAGCCCGTAGGTGCTCCGGGCGGCAGCGATGAAGTCGGCGAGTTCCTGCGCCCGGGCGCGCACGTCCGCCTCGTCGAACACGCCGTCGGCCAGCCGCCGAAAGAAGCGCGGCATCCCGTTCTCCAGCACGGCGCCGCGCGGGGAGAGCAGTGCGGCGCCGGGCGCGACGCTGCGGCCCAGCGGCAGCAGGTCCGCCTCGTCGCCGCCGGTGCCGTGCAGCAGCAGGAGGGGTGGGCGCCCGGCCTCGAAGCCGGGCTCGAAACGGTGGATGAGGCCGAGGCTGTGGCCGGTCATGGCGGACTCGCAAGGCAGCGGGAGGACGGGAGGCCCCGTCCCGCCGGGGCGGGACGGGGATGGGTCAGGCGATCGCGGGCAGCGCCTCCTCGATTCCGGCGCGGTGCGGTTCGAGGAAGGCCGGCAGCTTGAGGGCGGTGCCCAGGGACTCGGGCGCCTCGTCCACGGCAAAGCCCGGCGCGTCGGTCGCGATCTCGAACAGCACGCCGCCGGGCTCGCGGAAGTAGACCGAGCGGAAGTACTGGCGGTCGCGCTGCTCCGTCACGGCGAGGCCGTGCCGCCGGGTCAGCGCCTCGGCCATCGCGGCCTGGGCGGAATCGTCCGCCGCCCGGAAGGCGACGTGGTGCACCGAGCCCGCCCCCTGCCGGCCGCGCAGGAAATCGCCGGCCGCCCGCACGGTCACGAAGCCGCCGTTCTCCGCGCCGCTGGCGTAGCGGGTGGACGAGCCCTCGCTCCCGGCCTCGTGGAAGCCGAGCACGTCGGTCAGGATCGCCCCGGTCGGGCCGGCCTCCCGCAGCAGCAGCGTGACGCCGTGGAAGCCGCGGACCGCGTGCTCGGCCGGCACGTCGCCACCGCTCCGGGCCGGGGCCTCGCTGGAATCGGCGACGCCGACCAGGGCGAGGCGCATCCCGTCCGGGTCGCGCAAGCGCAGCGTGGTCTGCCCGAACACCGGCTCCGGCGCATCGTGGGGGACGCCGCGGGCGACGAGGCGGTGCGTCCACCAGCCGATGGAGGCGCGGGGCACGCGGAAGGCGGTCTCCTGCGTCTCCCCGATCCCGACCCGGCCCGGCGCCGCGTGCGCGATGGGGAAGAAGGTCAGGATCGTGCCCGGCCGGCCGGCCTCGTCGCCGTAATACAGGTGGTAGGTGCCCGGATCGTCGAAATTGACGGTCTTCTTGACCAGCCGCAGGCCGAGCAGGCCGGTGTAGAAGTCGAGGTTGCGCGGGACCGCGCCGGAAAAGGCCGTGACGTGGTGGATGCCGCTCTGGGACATGGGACTCCTCCTCCAGAGCATGATGCGGAAAAGCGGATCCCGGTTTTCCTGGACATCATGCGAAAACAAGGACCTGGAGCATGCTCCGGGTCGGGTCGCCGGGGCCGCCGGCCGGTCTTGACGACGCCAACATGGCCCTTGCCCGACCGATCGAAAACGGAAACGAT
>NZ_BPRB01000052.1 GCF_022179685.1 Methylobacterium trifolii | reverse complement strand
GACACGACACGCCCCGCCGCCGGGCAGATCACCGAACGGCGGGGCGTGTCGTGTCCACACGACGGAGCCGATACGCAACGCGGCTCGGAAGGGAGGGTGGCCTAAGGATCGTTAGCCGAGGCGCAACGACCGGTGCTCATCTCGGTCCCAGAACGGGAGCGCTCAGGCGCTCTGCAGATTGCCGGCGCTTTCCTTGCCGCTCCGCTTGTCGTTTTCCACGTCGTAGGAGACCTTCTGGCCTTCGATGAGGTTGCGCATCCCGGCGCGCTCGACCGCGGAGATGTGGACGAACACGTCCTTGTTGCCCTCGTCGGGCTGAATGAAGCCGTAGCCTTTGGTCTCGTTGAACCACTTCACAGTGCCGGTTGCCATCGCAGTGTCCTAGTCGTCATCGGCGCGCCAACGCGGCGTGCCGTGACGTTCGAACTGGCGGCCTTGGCTGGCTGTTCCGTGGAGTTGGCTCTCAGCCTTCGGCCCCTTCCTTTTTCTAGACGGGAAAAACTCTGCTGGAGTGGCCTACTGCCTGCGTCAGGTGGTGTCCGCCCGGTCCTGCCGAGCCGTTGCCCTCCACGCTGCGTTCTATGCTTGGCGCACGCCGGGCTCGTACGGAGGCGCCACCGTCACACCGTCACACCGCCGACGTCTGCGGACGTCTGTTGGATGGGCTGCCGTGCCTCCTCGCGCAGGCTGTCGACCCGCAGGCCGCTCCGGCGCGCCTGAGCGACACTCGCAAGCGGGAAGGCGCCAGCGGCCACGAGCGTAACGAAGGCGGTCAGGATCACAGTGCCGGTCACAGGGCGGCCTCAGCCGCGGGTCGGCTTCTCGCTGCGGTTGAGCCAGACCGCGAAGGCGCCGAGCACGATGCCGCCCAGGGGCAGCATGGCGAGGCTAAGAAGCTGAAGGGTCGTCATCGGGGAGCCGATCCAGTGCGCGCCGTGCGAAGTAATGTAGGCCCCCGCTGACGAACCAACAACCTGCGGTGAGAACCAGGAACAACCAGAAGGCGGGCCCGTCCTCTGGATGCGGACGCGCGCTGTTGAAGAGCGGCGCGAAGCCACCGACCGCGAACACGGCCACGGCGAGGCTGTTGAGATAAGCCGCCGAGAGCTTGGTCTTCTCGGTCTCCCTTGGGCTCATGGCCCCTTCCGCTCGCGGAACCGGATGCCGGCCCCGCCCCCGTTCTCAGGGATGAACTCCAGGCCAGCCTCCTCGAACACCCGCCGCAGCAGTTCCAGCGTCGATCTCTTCGCCTCGCCGTTCTCGGCCCGGTTCAGAGTGTTTCGATGCAGCCCCGTTTTCTTGGCGATCTGAGGGTTCGACCACCCGAGTGCGGCCTTGGCCATGCGGATTTGTTCCTCAGTCAGAGTAGGGGCAGGCGAACCGGCATCCGCTCTCATATGCTTGTAGCACCAAAATGTGTTGATAGCACAATCAGAGTACTGTTAGCACTAAAACGGGTTGCGGTCCATGTCCCTCGTCTCCTTCCTCACCCACATCGACCGGGACGCGCGGCATCAGGCTCGGATGAGCGTGAGCCTTCGTTCCGCCTCGGCCGGGCACTCGCGCGGTCCGATCGCCACTGAGCGTCAAGGGTTTTGACGCACTCAGCGTGCTTCAAAAACGCAGAAGCCCGCCGCCGCGAACCGGGCGGGCTTCGCTCATTTTCGGTCGGCTCGGTCAGCGGGTCTTGGTGCCAAGCTTCGTGCTGATCGTCCGGCCGCCCCCGCGACGCATAGAGCGCTTCATCGTCGAGCGCTTCATCATCCGGACCGGAGTGACTGCGTCGCCCGACTGGAACAGGCTCGGATTAGGGCTAGGGGTCGCTGCGGTCGCGACGCCTGCGGACATCAGAACAATACCGAAAGCGGCTGCAACGGCAGACGACAGACAAGGAGCGTTGGTCATCGACGTATTATCCATTGCAGCACCGGGTCGATGCCGCATTAGTAATTGGACCCTTGCTCACGTAGTTCCTGGAACTGAGTTGTGCTTCGACGAAGAAGGCCGCCGCGGTCAGCGCCGGGCGGCCTTCTGACCAAATCACCCTCGTTGAGCGCGAGGCCGTTCGATCTACTTGCCGCTTGGCGCGGCGCCGCTACCCGTCGAGGCATTGCCGCCCGTACTCCCACCCGGTGCTCCCTTCGTAGCAGTCGAGGGACCGCCACTGGCGCCTGCCGCGGGGGAGCCAGCAGGTGATGTCGAGCCGGAAGGAGCAATCTTCGATCCACCGCCCGAAGCACTGTTCTCATTGACCGTGCCGCCCGCGGACGGGCCCGCTCCTGGGTTACCGGGACCACCGTTCGAAGTGCCACCTTGTGCGATGGCGACGCCGCCAAGCGGAAGAGTCAGACAAACGGCGAGCGCTATGGACTTGAATGACATTATGTTTCCTCCAGGGTCGTTTCTGGAGGTGTGAACCGCTCCGGGTTTC
>NZ_BPRB01000051.1 GCF_022179685.1 Methylobacterium trifolii | reverse complement strand
TGGGCGCACCATCATCGTCGCAACCGGTGTCCAGTACCGGCGCCTGCCGATAGACCGGCTCGAGTCGTTCGAGGGCGCGGGCGTCTACTATGCGGCGACGGAAATCGAAGCGCGCTATTGCCGGAATGCGGAGACGATCATCATCGGCGGCGGCAACTCCGCCGGGCAGGCCGCGATGTTTCTCAGCCGCTCAGCCAAGCATGTTCGTCTCCTGGTGCGCGGTTCCTCGCTTGCGAACTCGATGTCGCGCTATCTCTCGAGCCGTCTGGAGGCGGACCCGGCGATCACCATCGACTATGGATGCGAAGTCAGCGCCCTCCATGGCGAGGATCGCCTCGACGCGGTGACGATCCGCAACGTGATGGATGGTACGGTCCGTACGATCTCGACCTGTGCCGTCTTCGTTATGGTGGGGGCGGCGCCGAACACCCGTTGGCTCTCTGGCCTCATCGAACTCGATGGTCACGGCTTCGTGTTGACCGGGGACGCGGTCGGCGCAGGCTCACCCTATGCGTCGTCGCATCCTGGGATCTTCGCGGTTGGCGATGTACGGGCCGGCTCCGTCAAGCGTGTTGCCTCATCGGTCGGTGAAGGCTCGGTCGTCATCTCCAAAGTCTGGGAGTTTGTTCAAACCTAATGTCTTTTATATTTTGTTGCGCAGACGATGAGTGATCTGAATGGCAGTTCGACCAGCAAGTAAATGCACTTTCCACCTTTGCCCTCGGAATGCGGACTTCAAAACAGAAGCGCCATTCAGGACCGAACTATGCCAAATCTTAGGTTCGCATCCGAATTTCGTTATTGATAAATGCTCAAACTGCTTAAGCATCCAAGTGTATTAAAATGGAAGCTACCGCTGTCGAGCGGTCGGCCAACTTCCGAGTATCGCGTAAGGCAAATCTACCTTTTGAAAATATGGATTAAATCACAATACGTATTTCAATTGTGATCTTAATATTGCTAAATTTGGCTTTTGTGGGTGAAATCCGAAGCTCCTTTGGGGCCGGCGCGACCTGCCGACATCCGAATGTCACGGCTTGGTTGCAGGACGAAGGTTGTAGCCCGCCGGATGCGTGCGTTCGATCGCGGCGGCAACGCGCACCACGTCCGCCTCTCCGAGACTGCGACCGACGATCTGGAGGCCGACCGGCATCCCGTCGGATGCGATGCCAGCACAGACGGAAGCAGCGGGCTGACCGGTGAGATTGAAGGGATAGGTGTAGAACGCCCAGGAGACGAGACTTCGATCCTCCAGGCCTTCGGGGATGTTTCGGCCCGCCTCCAGCGAAGATATCGGCAGGGTCGGCGAGAGGAGGAGGTCGTATCGGGAAAAGAAGCGCGTCATGCGGTCCCGCAGCGCGTAGCGCGCGAAGACGGTCTCGTAGTAGCCGCGCATCTCCTGGGCCAGGGCGGCATCGAGCACGTCGGCGACGCTCGGGTCCAGCAGGTCGCGACGGGTTTCCAGGACCTCGCGCAGCCGCGTTCCGATGCCGGCGTAGAACTCGGCAGTCCACAGATCGGCCGGGTCGGCGTCGAACACGGATTCGATCTCCTCGACGGTCGCGCCTTGATCGACGAGTGACGCGGCGGCGACTCGAGCGATGGCCGCGACCTCGGGAGCCGGACGCGCGTAGCCGAGCGTGGCGCTCCAGGCGATCCGGAGCCCGGCTACGGACGCCTTTGCCGCTCCGAGGAGGTCGGGCACGGGGCCGGCCACCGCGAAGGGATCGCGCGGGTCATGCCCGGAGATCGCCGTGGTCAACAGGGCCGCATCCGCGACCGTGCGCGCGAGCGAGCCGACATGCGCCAGCGTCGGTGTCGCCGAGGTCGGCCAGACCGGGACGCGGCCGAACTGCGCCTTGAGGCCGACGAGGCCGGTGAACGCTGCCGGGATGCGCAACGAACCGCCGCCGTCGGTGCCCAGCGCGAACGGCGTGATCCCGGCCGCCACCGAGGCGGCGGCGCCCGCGCTGGAGCCGCCCGGCGTCTTCGTGAGATCCCAAGGATGGCGGGTGATGCCGGTCAGGGGCGAGTCCCCCACCGGCTTGGCGCCGAACTCGCTGGTCGTCGTCTTGCCGATGATGATCGCGCCGGCCGACCGCAACCGTTCGACCGATGGCGCATCGGCGGCGGCGACGTTGCCTGCCATGGCGCGCGATCCCGACGCGAACGGCGCGTTGCCGACCGCGATCAGATCCTTGACCGAAACCGGCAGTCCATGGAGCAGCCCGAGGGGGCCACCGTGCATCACGGCATCCTCGGCTCGCCGGGCGGCGGCACGGGCCTCCTCCGGCATGATGTGGCAGAAGGCGTTCAGCGTGGCTTGGCTCTCCTCCGCGCGGGCCAGTGCACGCTCGGTGAGTTCCACCGGCGAGACCGCGCGGGTCACGACCAGCCGGCGCAGATCCAGCGCGGTCATGAAGTCGAACGCATCCGTCATCGGCCTGCTCCCGCAATGAGGCACGGCGCCCCGCAGGGCGCCGCGGATCGATCAGTCGTTGACGATGGCAAAGGCGCGCACCGGCGAGCCGGAGCCGCCCTTGAACTTCAGGGGCACGCCGAAATACTGCACCTCGCCCTTGCCCAGGAGTTCCTCCAGGTTCACGAGCCATTCCCAATGGCTCATACCGAGGTCGCGGCAGAGACGGTGCTGGGCGAAGACGTTGTCGCTGGGCTTGTCCGTCGACGGCCCCTCGACGCCGTGCATCTTCGAGCCCCGGTCATGCAGCCACCGCGTCGCCTCGGCGGTGAGGAGCGGGTTCTTCCAGACCGAGTCGAGGCTCGGGTAGTTGCGTGCGTGGAACCCGGTGCAGAGCAGGACGATGTGCCCGTCGACCGTCACGCCGCTCTTGGCCTCCGCCGCCTCCATGTCGGCGACGGTGATGTCGCCAAGGTCCGGGATGTGGCGCAGGTCGAAGCAGACGGCCTTGCCCATGAACAACTCCAGCGGCATCTGGTCGACGGGCTGGCCGTTCGGGTTCACGTGGAGGAAGGCGTCCACGTGCGTGCCGACATGGTCGAGCATCGCGATGAAATTGGTCTGGAAGGTCATCGCATCGCCCGGGACGCCGAGGTCGAGGGCAGTCGAGCTCTCGTGGCTGAGATGCGTGGTGATCACCGGCCGCTGGAAGAGCTTGTGGGCCGGCATGTTGTCCTCGATCAGGAGACTGAGGTCGATGACGCGTTGGGGCATGGCGGTTCCTTGTCCTGGGCGTGCGGGCGCGTTCGCGGCGCCGGGGCGCCGCGTCCGGGCGGGTTCACGGGAGGCCGCTCTCAGGCGGCTTTCTTCTTGCCGAGGAAGGTCTCCATGACCTCCGGATCGCGGGCGAGAGCCTCGCTCGGACCGTCCCGCACCACGCGCCCCTGCGCCACCACGTAGGCGTGGTCGGCGATGGCGAGCGCGTAGGAGGCGAGCTGCTCGACAAGAAGAATTGTGAGGCCCTGCCGGTTGAGGTCGCGCAGGACGCCGATCAGTTGCTCGACGACCCGCGGCGCGAGACCGAGCGAGAGTTCGTCGATGACGAGGAGGTCGGGTTCGGCCATCAGGCCGCGGGCGATGGCGAGCATCTGCTGCTCGCCGCCCGACATGCTGCCGGCCGGCTGGTGCAGTCGCTCACGCAGGCGCGGGAACAGGGCCAGCGCCCGCTCCAGCGTGGCCTTCGCGCGCGGCGATTTCAGGCCGCCATGGACATAGGCGCCCAGGATCAGGTTGTCCTCGACGCTCTGGTCGGGGAAGAGCAGGCGCCCCTCCGGAACCATGACGAGGCCGCGGGCGACCATGGCGTGGGCGGGACGGCGCGTGACGTCCTCGCCCTTGAACAGGACGCGGCCGCCGGAGGGCCGCACGAGACCGGTCAGCCCGCGCATCAGCGAGGTCTTGCCGGCGCCGTTGTTTCCGATGACGGCGACGAGTTGGCCGCGCTGCACATTCAGGCTCGCACCTCGCAGAGCGGTCGCCGCGCCGTAACGGACCTCCAGGTCCTCCACCGCGAGCAGGGGGCCGGTGTCGGCCATCAGGCGGCCTCCTCGCCGAGGATCGTGGACGGACCGCCGAAATAGGCCTCGATCACCCGCGGATCGGCCTGCACCGCCTCCGGACGATCGCTGGCGATGATCTGGCCGTAATCGAGCACCGTCACGGTGTCGGCGACCGCCATGATCAGATCGACATGGTGCTCGATGAGGAGGACCGAGACCCCGAGCCCGGCGATCCTGCGGATCATGTCTTCCAGTTCGTCGATCTCCTGCGTCGTCAAGCCGGCGGCGGGTTCGTCGAGGAGGAGGAGCCTGGGCCGCGTGGCGAGTGCGCGGGCGATCTCCAGGCGGCGCTGATGGCCGAAGGGGAGGAAGCGCGCCTCCTCGTTGGCCACGCCTGAGAGGCCGACGAAGTCGAGGAGGCCGATCGCGGCGGCCCGGCAGGCGGCCTCCTCCCGGCGGAAGCGGGGAGTGCGCAGGATCGCGCCCGGCAGGCCGTAGGCGAGATGGCTGACGCCGCCCACCATGACGTTCTCCAGCACGGTCATCTGGCCGAACAGCTCGGTGTTCTGGAAGGTGCGGGCCAGGCCGAGCCGGGCGATGCCGTGGACCTTGCGGCCGGCGATCTCGGTCCCGTCGAGATGCACGGAGCCCTCGCTCGGCTGATAGAATCCCGAGATCGCGTTGACGAAGGTCGACTTGCCGGCCCCGTTCGGGCCAATCAGGGCGTGGATCTCGCCCGGGGCGACCCGGATGGTGGCCGCGTCCAGGGCGGTGAGACCGCCGAAGCGCACGGTGAGCCCGCGCGTCTCCAGCGTGGCGGGCGAGCGGCCCGCTAGGGTCTGGGCGACGGACGTGCCCTCCGCCGCATCGACGCCGCGCGGACCCGGACGCAGGCGGATGTAGAGACGGCCCAGCGTGCCCAGGATGCCTCCGGGCAGACCGAACATCACCGCGAGCAGCAGGGCGCCGTAGGCGAATTTCTGCCACTCGGCGAAGCGCTGCAGGACCTCCGGCAGATATGTGAGGATGAAGGCCCCGAGCACCGGGCCGAAGGTCGTGGCCGCGCCGCCCAGGATCACCATCAGCAGGAAGCGGACCGAATCTGAGAAGGTGAAGATGTCGGGGGAGATGTAGGCGTTGAGGAAGGCGTAGAAGCTGCCGGCGATCCCCGCCGTCACGGCGGCGACGGCGAAGGCGAGTGTCCGCAGGCCGGTGGCGCCGATGCCGAGGCTGCGCGCGGCGGTCTCGCTCTGGGACACCGCCAGCATCGCCCGACCGTAGCCCGAATGCTTGAGGTTGTGCGCCGCGAGCGTCGCCAGGAAGAGCGTGACGGCGAGGACACCGTAGAAGGCGAACCCCGAGAGTGCGTATCCGAACAGATTCGGGCCCGGGATGCCGGTGAGTCCGGTGGTGCCGCCGGTCAGAGCCTGCCACTCGATGGCGACGTTCTCGACGATGAGGCCGAAGGCGATCGTCACCACCGCGAGGTAGACGCCGCGCACCCGCACGCTCGGATAGGCGAGTGCGGCGCCGAACAGTGCCGAGACGACGGCCGCACCGAGGCTCGCGAGGATGAGGTCGAGGCCGAGCCGGATCGCCAGGATCGCGCCCGTATAGGCGCCCAAGGCGAACAATCCGGCTTGGCCGAGGGATACGAGGCCGGTGAGGCCGACGAGGACGTTCAGGCCGACCGCGATCACGCCGTATATCAGGAACAGCATGAACAGGCGCAGCTCGTACTCGTTGCCGGAGGTCATCGGCACGGCAACGAGGACAGCGGCCAGCAGGGCGAAGCCGAGGGCGTGGACGGCCTTCATACCTTGAAGATCTCCCGGCGGCCGAACAGACCCTGAGGGAAGGCCAGAAGGACGAGGATCATCATGCTGAAGCCGACGATCTCGCGGGCGGCCGTCGAGATGTAGCCCTCGACGAACTTCTCCATCACGCCGAAGGCGAGGCCGGCCAGCACCACGCCCGGCCCGCTGGTGATGCCGCCGATGATGGCGACCGCGAAGCCCTTTAGCCCGAGCAGGACGCCCATGCTGGCGGAGACCTGGATCACGGGGGCGACGAGCACGCCCGCGCCCGCGCCGAACAGGGCGGCGAGACCGAAGGACACCATCACGATCCGGTCCACGTCGATGCCCATCAGGGCGGCCGCCTGCCGGTTGTGGGCTACCGCCTGCATCGCACGTCCGACGAGGGTGCGCCGCTGCATCAGGTGCAGGCCGGCCATGGCGAGGACCGCCACGACCGGGATCGCGAGTTCCTGCGGGTAGACGCCCGCACCGAAGATCGAGATGGCGCTCGCGACGCCCGGCGAGGGCAGCGGGCGCGAGAAGCCTCCGGACTGCATGGTTGCCAACGACTCCGCCATGATGCCCACCGCGATCGTGGTGAGCATCCAGCCGATCGAGGCGTTGGCGCCGATGAAGGGCCGCACCGCGAAGCGCTCCAGGGCGATGCCGAACAGGGCTCCCGCCAGGATCGCCAGGAGACAGGCGATCGGCAGGGGCAGGCCGGCATCGACGCCCATCACGGCCAGCACCGCGCCGATCATCAAGGTATCGCCGTGGGCGAAGTTCACGGCCTTGGCGGCCGACCACATGATGTGGAAGCCGAGGGCGACCAGGGCGTAGATGCCGCCGATCGCGAGGCCCGAGAGGGTGTATTGCAGGGCGGTCGTCATGGCTGTCGCGATGGCCTCCCGTGCGGGCCGTCCGGCGAGATCGGAACGGTCGGGGCCGGCCCGACCGCACCGGCCGAGGAGGTCGGGCCCGGCGCTGTCCGGTCGGTTCGTCGTGTCAGTTCGTCTTGCCGTAGGGGGTCTGCGCGATCGGCAGCAGCTTTCCGTCCGACCAGACCGTCAGCTTGTAATAGCTCGGCAGGATCGCATCCTGGCGCTCAGGATCAGTGGCATCGAAGGCGGGCTGATACTTGGCCACCAAGCCGTCGTGATTGACCTGGTATAGGGCCTCGCGGACCTTCTTCCAGTCGTAGGCGCCCGCCTTCTCGATGGCCTGCGCCACGATGTAGACGGCGTCGTAGGCATTGGCGATGCCGGAGCCCATCTTGATCTGCGCGGGGTCTTTCAGGCCGTACTTGGCCTGAATCTTCTGCCAGAGTGCCTGGCCGCGCGGGTCGAGCTCACCCATGAAGCTGTAGGTCTGCACAACCTCGACGCCGTTGGCGAGCGGGCCGGCAAGCTCGCCGAGATTGCCGGCGATGCCCCAGGCGCCGATGATGGTGGGCTTGTAGCCGACCTTGTCCATCGAGCGGATGAGCTGGTTGCCTTCGCGGTCGAGCGCCCAGAACAAGGTCACGTCGGCCCCTGCGTCGCGTGCGCGGATCGCCTGGGGTGTCATGTCCTGGTCGTTCCAGTTGAAGGTTTCGGTGGCCACGAGTTCCTTCCCGGCCTTGGCGATCGCGGCCTTCACGTCCGGCACGGCGCCGTTGCCCCAGCCGGTATTCTCGTAGAAGAACGCGATCTTGCCCGTCTTGGAGACCTTGGCGGCCTGCTCGACGAGGAAGCGGGCAACCCATTTGTCCTTCGCCGAGACGCGGAACATGTAGTTCGGACTGCGCCCGTTCTCGATGGCCTGGGTGTTGGCGGCGAGCACGCCGACGAAGGGAATGCCGATGGCATGCACGGGCTCGACCTGCGCCACCGAGACGGTGGAGTGGTAGCCGCCGAGAATCACCACGCACTTGTCGGCAAGCGCGATGCGGCGCGTGTTGTCGATGCCCCGCGGCGGCGCGCCCGCATCGTCGTACTGGACGAAGCGCAGCGGTTTTCCGAGTACGCCGCCCTTGGCGTTGATCTCCTCGATGGCGATCTCCGCGCCCATCTTGATGGCCTGGCCGCCGAAGGCCGCAGGGCCGGTGATCGCCGCGGAATTGCCGATGCAGGCCTCCTGCTGCGCCCAAGCCGCGCCGGGGAGCGAGAGAACCAGGGGCGCAGCCACGACGAGCCCGCGCAAATACTTGTGCGCATCCATGAGAAGATCTCCGATTGCCTGATACCCGACCAGACTGCCGCCCGATGCCCATTCGGCGCGGATGAAGGTAGGCAACGAATAAAGCACACATCAAAGACCAATTTCCGATACAAGCCATCGTCAAAACCTATCGGTAAATTTCATAGGCTCTAGAAATTAGGTCTCGAAATTTTCAAATCACTGAAATCGTTGATCTAAATTAAATTGAATGCGCATAGTTTGCGCAGATTGCTCTCCGTCATAGCAATTTGACATCGCAGGCGTGTTCTACGGATTGCAGTCGAACCTTAGGTGGGATCGCCATGGACCTTCGTCAGCTCCGGTACTTCGCGCAGATCGCGGAGAGCGGAAACGTGTCGCGCGCCGCCGAGGTGCTGCGGATCGCGCAGCCCTCGCTCAGCCAGCAGATGCGCAACCTGGAGGACGAACTCGGCGTCGCGCTCCTTGTCCGCCACGCACGCGGGGTCACGCCGACCGAACTTGGGCTCAAGTTCTACGAGCATGCCCGGCGCATCCTGCAGGAAGTCGAGCGGGCCAAGGAGATCGTGCGTTCGCAGGCGACGAGCCCGAGCGGGCGCATCTCGGTCGGCCTTCCGACTTCCGCTTGTCGGGGCCTGTCGCTGCCGCTCTACCGGACGATGTCGGACGTGCTGCCCAACATCAGCCTGCATATCGTCGAGGCGATGACCGGGACGCTCGACGAATGGATTCAGTCCGGGCGCTTGGACGTCGCGCTGCTCTACGATCACAAAGCGTTCGAGCACGTGGCCTGGACCGAGATGATGGTCGAGGACCTGATGTTCATCGTGCCGGCCGGTCACGCACTTGCTTCACGTTGCGAGATCTCGTTTAGGCAGGTTTTCGAGCAGGCCCTTCCGGTGGTGCTTCCGGGTCGCCCGAACGTGCTGCGGGCGGTGATCGAGCAGATCGCAGCACGCCACGACGTCACGCCGACCGCGACGGATTGCGAGAGCCTGCCCGCCATCGCCGAACTCGTCCGCGCCCAGGCTTTTGCGGCGATCATGCCGCATTTCGCCTTCGCACCGGAGATCGAGCGCGGCGAGATGGTCGCTGTCCCAATCGTGGACCCGACCCCGTCTTGGCGCCTCTCGGTGGTGGTCTCCCAGCGCACCTTGAACGCCCGCGGCAGCGAAGCCGTCGCCGGGATTCTCGCGAGTGTGATCGGCGATCTCGTCGAGCGCTCCGTGTGGCGCGCTCGCCTCAAGCCGACGGACCGGCCGAACTCGGCTAGAGCGCAAGCGGGCGCTACATATCCCCCAAGACGCTAAAGCCAAAACGAGGCTCGGATTCCGTCCCAAAAAATCCCGTTCACAGGATGCTACCAGTGCGCGCTCACGTTCCGCAGTACGTACGGTAGCCCGCACCGCCGTCCTCAGGTGCTTCGGCGTAATGCGCGTGGCTGGGCTGGTCCTCGTAGGGCCGGGACAGCACCGAAAGAAGCTCCTCGAACGGGGCGAAGTCGTCCCGCTCCACCGCAGCCTCGATCATCGCCTCGACGCGGTGGTTGCGCGGGACGAAAGCCGGGTTGACGGTACGCATCGCGGCGGCCGTCACGGCAGGAGCCTGCGCCCTCAGTCGTTCTCGCCAACGAGGGACCCAGGCATCGTAAGCCGTCGGGTCGACGAACAAGTCGCGCACCGTCGTATGGGCCTCCGGGCGCTCGGCCGCGTCGCACAGGCGTCGAAATGTCAGGGTGAAGTCCGCCTGGTTCTCGGCCATCCGCGCGAGGAGGTCGTCCGCGAGCGCGACGTCGCCTTCCGAGGCTCCGGACAGCCCGAGCTTGCGCGCGAGGCCGCCGCGGTAAGCCGCTTCGAAGCGCGGCTTGAAGGCGGACAAGGCCGCCTCAGCCTTGACGACTGCCGCATCCTCGGTCCCGAGCAGCGGTAGCAGGGCTTCTGCCAGACGGGTCAGGTTCCAAAGCGCGATGCCTGGCTGCTTGCCGTAGGCGTAGCGCCCGCGGGCATCGATCGAGCTGTAGACCGTGCGCGGGTCGTAGGCATCCAGGAAGGCACAGGGGCCGTAGTCGATCGTCTCGCCGGCCACCGACATGTTGTCGGTGTTCATCACCCCGTGGACGAAGCCGACGTTGAGCCAAGCCGCCACGAGGTCGGCCTGGCGGGCAACAATGCCTTCGAGCAGCGCCAAATAGGACTCCTCGGCACCCAAGGCCTCGGGGTAGTGCCGGACGATGGCGTGATCGGCCAGGGCCCGCAGCGCATCGACGTCATCTCGGGCCGCGAAGAACTGGAAGGTCCCGACCCGGATGTGGCTGGCGGCCACGCGGGTGAGGATCGCGCCGGGGAGCAGGGTCTCGCGTACGACGCGCTCGCCGGTCGCGACGGCCGCGAGCGCTCGGGTCGTTGGGATACCCAGGGCGGCCATGGCTTCACTGACGAGGTACTCGCGCAGCACCGGCCCGAGCGCTGCGCGGCCGTCGCCGCGCCGGGAGAACGGCGTCGGGCCTGAGCCCTTGAGCTGGATGTCGCGGCGCTGCCCGTCGCGGTCGATGACCTCTCCGAGGAGGACGGCGCGCCCGTCGCCGAGCTGAGGCACGAAGTTGCCGAACTGATGACCGGCGTAGGCGGCGGCGATCGGCTCGGCTCCATCCGGGACACTATTCCCGGCCAGCGCCGTCACACCTTCGGGACCGGCGAACCACTCCGCGTCGAGGCCAAGGTCCACCGCGAGGCCGCGGTTGAGGTGGATCAGGCGCGGGGCAGCGACGGGAGTGGGGGCGCGCCGCGCGAAAAAGCGCTCCGGCAGGCGGGCGTAGCTGTTGTCGAACGGTATCGGGGTCATGAACGAGACCTATGAGCGGTTGGCTCGGCGAACAAGCGTATCGTGACGCTGGCCTGCCCCCATTCGGCGGTCCAGCTTCAAAGGTAGTGCATCGCCGGTCGCGTGACGATGGTGGGGCGTGCGATCGGTATTGATCCGTTCGGTGCTTCAGGCCAGATGACGACCTCTGGCGCAGGAGGGGGCGGTAGCCGAGCGAAGAGTGCGGCCGAATGGTGTAGTACAACCTGTCACCCCAA
>NZ_BPRB01000050.1 GCF_022179685.1 Methylobacterium trifolii | reverse complement strand
TCATAACACGCTCTAGAGCTCGTAGGGCTCCTGCCTTCCTTCGTAGACGCCCGAGACCAGATTCATCCCGTCGCGCAGGAGGCCGCCATTGCAGGTCGCGACGTTGAAGCCGCAGATGAAGAAGTTGTCGGAGGTCCGACCAAGTCACGGATTGCTGTTGACGCCCGGCATATAGGCGAGCGTGTCGGTGAAGTTCTGCTCACCCTTGTCTCGGATCTGCCGGGCCAGTACCACGGAGATCGGTTGCGGGGTTTCCAGAATCGGCGTGTCGGTCTTCGAGCCCGACGCGCTCCGTGTGGCGTAGTAGCCGCGCACGGGTCCGGTGGCGCGCGCAACGGCCGGTCCGCCCTGCCCGACGACCTTCAACTCGTCGGGGGTTAACTGTGGCCGCGTCGGCCCCGCGGGTATGCGCGGCTGCACTGCCGACGTTCGGTGCGAATCCGAAGGCGGCAAGAGCCGAGAGCGCGACGCTCGACGGGGCCGTACCGCCGATGAAGCCACGGCTCGCGCCGTCGCGGAACGGGGCACCGTCGATGGAACTGCGCCTGCTTACTCTCCCCGGTTCGACCGAAATGCCTACGCCGAGCGATCGCAATCGGCGGAGCGGGCTTCGAACGCCGCCCCGCCTTCGATGGGGGAATTGTGTTCGCGCGCTGGCATGCATTCGGCAATACGGGAATACAGCCACGCCTACGCGAAATATAATCCGTAATAATTAGAGCAAAAAATCGAACTATTATCCTTATAATGTGTCCTGCAAAAGTCTGTTACGCGCGATTCCGGACTATTCCAGCTGCGACCAAGCTGGATGGATTGGCACTTACTCGGAGAACAGCGTCGTGAAAGGCAGCTTTCGGCAATCAATTGCGTGGTTGCACACATGGGCGGGTCTGGTAGTGGGCTGGCTGCTCCTCTCGGTCTTCGTTGCCGGCACCGCGAGCTACTACCGGGCGGACATTTCCCGCTGGATGCGTCCGGAGTTGCAGGGCGCCGCCGCCGTCGATCCGGGGCAGGGCGCCGACCAGGCCATCGCAGCCCTGAAAGCGCGCGCGCCGGAGGCACGGCAATGGCACGTGCGTCTGCCGACGACCTCAGACGGTTCCCTCGGCCTGCAATGGCGCGGCAAGGTCGGCCCCCGAGAGAACCTACTCCTCAATCCGGCGACCGGCATCCCGGTACAGGTGCGCGGCACACTCGGGGGCAAGTTCCTCCACCAACTCCACTACGAGTTGCACATGCCTCCGCTCTGGGGGCGATAGATCGTCGGCATCGCGGCGACAATCATGCTAGTGGCCATGGTAAGCGGTGTCGTCACCCATCGCCGGATCTTCAAGGACTTCTTCACGTTCCGGCCGCGCAAGGGAGCCGGCGCGCCTGGCTCGACGCGCACAACGTCGTGGGCGTTCTGGCGCTGCCGTATCATCTCCTCATCGCCTATAGCGGCCTCGTCCTGCTGTCCTTGACCCTGATGCTCTGGGGCGTCGTCGCCGGCTACCGCGGCGACACGGCGCGATTTATACGGAAGCCGGTGTCACGGCGATGTCACCCCGCCCGGCCGCCGGGCGCGCGGCCGCCGTCGCCCGGCTCGGCCCGATGCACGCGGCGGCGACCCTGCGGGCGGGCGCCGAGCCGGAGCACCTCGTGATCGACAAACCATGCGACGCCAACGCCACCGTCCTGACGGAACAGCTCCGCGGCATAGCCTACCACCACCCCCAGATCGCTGTCGACGGCGTCACGGGCGCAGTCCTGGCCGAGACGGGCACGCCTCGGTTGGCCGCGTAGACCTATTTCACCTTGAGTGGACTCCATGAGGCGGACTTCGCCGGTCCGGCCCTACGCGTCCTCTACGTCCTGTGCGGTTTGGACGGCGCGGCAGTGATCGCGACTGGGCTCGTGCTTTGGGTGCAGGCGCGCATGCCCGCGCCGGGAGTTCCGCTCGCGCTCGGCCTTCGCCTCGTACGCGGCCTCAACCTCGGGACCCTCGTTGGATTGCTGGCCGGCATCGCCGCCTACTTCCTGGCCAACCGCCTCCTGTCGCTCGAACTCTCCGATCGCGCATGCTGCGAGGTCCGCGCCTTCTTCGATGCTTGGTTGGCGACCGCGGCAATGCCGGCGATCCTCACCTGCGGAACCGCCCGGCGCTCGGCGCTGGCCGCCGCCGGGCTGCTTTACTTGGGTGATTCCAATCGTCGATGCGGCAACCGTGCGGTGCACCGACACGGCATTCCTGATCTTCGATGAGACCATGCTCTGCTTGGGTCTCGTGCTCCTGCTTAGCGCCTGGCAGATCAGAGCCCCCGAGCGTGCAATCGAAGCCGATTTCGGTCCTGCAATCGAAAGGCTATAGAGGAAGGGAAGCGGAGCGATCGAATGCCCTGGCTCATCCACAGGCGCGACACGACGGCCGGAACCGCCATCGCGCCGCCGATCAGGTCTCGCCTTCCTCAACCTCGATCCCGTGCTCGGCCAGTATCCAGAAGATCGCCTCCAGGTCTTCGGCCGAGACATCACGGGGGGGCAGGGCCTCCTCAAGGTCGTCATAGGTGAGGCAGCGGCTGCGCTGGGCCTCGGCCTTGGCCAGCAGGGCGTCGATCGCCCGGCGGATGTCCGCGGCAAGCGCGTCGTGGCTCGGTAGGCGGTAGGTAAAGGCCGGGCGCAGGGCGTCGGCCAGCATGCCGTCGATCACGGCCTGCCGCCGGCCATGCGCGTCGTCACGCTTGCCGGCCCCGTCCCTGCCTTTGCCTTGCTTTGCCATCGGTGAAGATATGGCTCGGGACCGCGCCGAGTCGAGTGCCTGCCGTGGCTTAGCACGGTGCCGGCCTACCCGACGCCGACCGGACGCTTCGTCACCGCCGGGACGCGCAGGGTGACGAGTTCCTCGGACGCCGTCGGGTGCACGGCGATGGTGCGGTCGAAATCGGCCTTGGTGGCGCCCATGGTCACGGCGATGCCCACCGCCTGGATGATCTCGCCCGCGTCGTGGCCGAGGACGTGGACGCCCACCACCCGGTCGCTGGCGCAGTCCACGATCACCTTCATCAGCACCCGCTCGTCGCGGCCCGAGAGGGTGGCCTTCATCGGCCGGAAGCGCGCCTTGTAGACCTCGATCTCCCCGTAGACCGCCCGGGCCACGTCCTCGTTGTGGCCCACCACCCCGATCTCGGGCGTGGAGAACACGGCCGTGGGGATCAGGGTGTGGTCGACGCAGGTCTCACGGCCGCCGAACACGGTGTCGGCGAAAGCGTGGCCCTCGCGGATCGCGATCGGCGTGAGGTTGGCCCGGTCGGTCACGTCGCCGACCGCGTAGATCGAGGGCACGGCGGTGCGCGACCAGGCGTCGACCGGGACGGCGCCGGCCGCGTCCAGTGCGATGCCGACCCGGTCGAGGCCGAGCCCGGCGACGTTGGGCCTGCGCCCCGTGGCCACCAGGACCTGGTCGACGACGATCTCCGTCCCGTCGTCGAGGCGGGCGCGGATGCCGCCCTCCGCCCGCTCCAGGCTCTGGAGCGTGCGGCAGAGGCGCAGGTCCATGCGCTTGCCGTAGGCCTCGCCCAGCGCGTCCCGGATCTCGTCGTCGAAGCCCCGCAGCAGGCGGTCGCCCCGGTGCAGCAGGGTGGTGCGGCTGCCCAGGCTCGCGAACACGCCCGCGAACTCCACCGCGATGTAGCCGCCGCCGACGACGAGGATGCGCTCCGGCAGGCTCTCCAGTTCGAACACCTCGTTCGAGGTGATGGCGAGTTCCATGCCCGGGACCGCCGGCTCCTTGACGGGGTGTGCGCCGACCGCGACCAGGATGACCTTCGCCCGGACGCGCTCGCCCGTGCCGGTGAGCCGCACCGTGTGCGCGTCCTCGATCACGGCGCGCTGCGGCACGATCTCGACGCCCGCGCGCATCAGGTTGGTGTCGTAGATGCCCTCCAGCCGCGTCACCTCGGCGTCGCGCCGGCGCTTGAGCACGCCCCAGTCGAAGCGCGGCGGCTCGACCGTCCAGCCGAAGCCGGCGGCGTCCTCGAACTCGTCGGCGAAGCGGCCGGCATAGACCATCAGCTTCTTGGGCACGCAGCCGCGGATCACGCAGGTGCCGCCGACCCGGTACTCCTCGGCGAGCTTGACCTTCGCCCCGTAGCCGGCCGCGATCCGCGCCGCGCGCACCCCGCCCGAGCCGCCGCCGATGACGAAGAGATCGACGTCGTAGGTCTCGCTCATGGGGCTGTCCTGTCGAGGGAAGAGGGCGGGCGCGGGGCCGCTTCGCGCAGCAAGGAGGCTTGGCGCAGCCGGAACGCCTCACGCAACCACGTGATCGCAGCCCCCAGCCCGGCCGTCCACCAGGCCGCCCAGGCATTGTGCTCCACGAAGGCGATGGCGGTCCCTGCGGCGATCAGGGCCAGCGCCGTGGCGCGCTCGGCAGGCGCCGCGCCGGACAGCGTCCGCAGGGTCAGCATCGAGACCAGGGCGGCGAGGCCCGCGCCGACGATCCCGAGTTCGGCCCAGACCTGAAGGAAGCTGTTGTGGGGATGGCCGACCGCCAGCAGCCCGCGCATGTCCGGCTCGAGGCGGGCCGCGACCGGGGTCTCGGCGAAGCGCGGCGCGACGCCGAAGCCCGCCCCGCGCCACGGGTCGGCGGCCACCGCCGCGCCGAAGCTGCGCGCGATGGCGACGCGGGCGCGGGAGGACGATTGCGTCAGCCGGGCATGGGCCGCCTCGGGCATGACGCGTTCGAGCAGGTCGCCCTCCACCGGCGCCAGCGCCAGGGCGAGGCCGAGCATCAGGCCGCAGAGCCCGATCGCCGCTCGCCTCGGGAGAAGGCGGGCGAGGGCGAACACGGCGGTGCCGGCGATCAGCCCCAGGGCGGCGGCCCCGCTGACGGAGCGCAGGATGCCCAGCGCCGAGAACGCCAGGGCCGCGAAGGCCGGCAGGCGTCGCCCCTGCCGCCACAGGACCAGGGCGAGGGGGCCGGCCACGAGCGACAGCGTCAGGGCAGGCCGGTTGAACACGAAATCCGCGATCCGCTGGCCCAGGACCTTCTGGATCGGCAGCCCCGCGGCGAGGCTTCCGGCGACGAAGAGGCCGGCCGCGACGATGGCCGCCGCCGCGAGGGGCGCGGCGAACGCCGGAATCCGTCCCGGTGCGAGGCGCGCCAGGACGTAGGCGGCCACGAGGACCGGCAGGAACTCGCCCGCGCTGCGAAAGGACGCCGCCGGGAACGGACTCCAGGCCAGCGAGGCGAGGCACCAGCCGAGGAAGGCCAGGGCAGCGACGCCCAGGGGCGTGCGCAGAGGGCCGGCGAGCGCGCGGCCCGCCGCGGCACGATCCTCGCTCGCGCGACCGGCGAGGAACAGGAGCGCGGCGAGGCCGACGACCGCGGGGCTCGACCGGTTGGCCAGCGCCATCACGAGCGGCATCGACGCGAGCAGCGCCGCGCCCGCCGCGTAGAGGCGGCCGGGAACCATCACCGATGCCCCGGATACGGGACGGGGCTACTGCATCTGCTGGCCGCGCTTGCCCATCTCGGCGCGCACGCGGACCATCACGTATTCCGACACGTCCTGCGTCCACACCTGCATCGCCTGGACCATCTCGTCGAGCACCTGCGGCTGGGTCTCGACGTAGCGCTTGCCGGCGGCCGAGCGGAAGAAGTTCGCGATCTCCTGCAGCTCCGCCTCCGTCATCTTGCTCGCGTAGATGCGGGCGGCGACGTCGATCATCCGCTGCTTCTGCAGCTCCATCTCCGGCCGGAGGGCGGTCAGAACCTCTTCGAGGTCCTTGGTCAGCTCGGGACGCGTCACCGCCTGCTGGCGGATCTGGTCGGCGAAGGCCGGCAGGACGGAATCGAACGAGCGGGCGATGCCCGAACTCAGCATCACCTCGCGGGCGAGCGCCAGATGGTTCGGGGTGTAGGTGGGCGCGGCCGGCGTCGGCGCCGGTGCGGCGGGCTTGGCCGGCGCCGGCTTCTGCGCGGCCGGTTTGGCCGGCTGGGCCACGGCGATGCCGGGCATGGCGGCCAGCAGGACGGCCAGGATGGCAGCGAGGGTGCGGGGCATGGTGGGCGTTCCTGGAGAGGCGTTTGCGTTCGGGGCGCGGGGGGGCCTCAGGCGAGGCTGCCCAGCACGGTGATCTCGGCTTGGCCGTCGCGCTCGGCCGCAAGGATGGCCATGGTGGCGATGCCGAGGAACAGGCCGTGCTCGACCACCCCCGGCACGGCCCAAAGGGCACCTGAAAGTGCTTCCGGATCGGGGATACGGCCGAGATGCGCGTCGAGGATGCGGTGGCCGCCGTCCGTCGCGAGCGGGCTGCCGTCGCCGGCCAGGCGCAGGCGGACCGCGCCCCGGCATCCGGCCGCCGCGAGGGCGGCCTCGACGGCGATCTGCGTGGCGCGCAGGCCGAAGGCGTTCACCTCGATCGGCAGGGGGAAGGCGCCGAGCGTCTCGACGCGCTTGGCAGCATCCGCGATCACCACCATGCGCCGGCTCGCGCAGGCGACGATCTTCTCCCGCAGCAGCGCGGCACCGCCGCCCTTGATGAGGCGCAGGGCACCATCCACCTCGTCGGCCCCGTCGACGGTGAGGTCGAGCTCCGGCATCTCGTCCAGGGTGGCCAGCCGGATGCCGGCGCGGGTGGCGGCCGCATGGGTCGCCTCCGAGGTCGGCACGCCGACCACGTCGAGGCCGGCGCGCACCCGCTCGCCCAGCAGGTCGACGAAGGCGGCCGCCGTCGAGCCGGTGCCGAGGCCAAGCCGCATCCCCGGCCGGACCAGGTCGAGGGCGCGGGCGGCGGCGGCGCGGCGCAGGTCCGGCCCGCTCACCGGATGAACTTTCGACGCTGGGGGGACGCGTAGGACATGGTCTGTCGGATGCCGAAGATTTTCGCGAAGTGGATGGCGCGCCCGTAGCATGCCGGCCGCGGCGTCGGGAAGGCGACGATCCCCAAAGCGGTTACGGACGCCCCCCTTGCGGCGGCGTGGCGCTGGCGCCGGCCCGGCCCGGAACCGGCCCGGTGAGGGGCGCGTCCGGCACGCGTTCGGCCGAGGCGCTGGCCTGCTGGGTGCAGACCACCTGCTCCTTCTTCACCAGCACGAAGCAGATGCTCATCTCGCCGGTGCGGTAGTTGACCCGGAACACGCCGGCCTCGCGGGTGTGGTGGGTGGCGACCAGACCGTACTCGGACGGGGCCTGGGATCCGGCCCCCTCCCCCGGCCCGAAGCAGACGGTGAGGCCGATGCCGCCGCCGACCTCCTGGAGCCCGTACTGGCAGGACGTGACCTCCCCCGTGACCTTGTCCACCCGGTACATGCGGTTCAGGTCCGCCTGAGGCGCGGGCACGAACTCGAAGGAGGCGGCCGCGGCCGAGGCGGCGTGGAGGGCAGCGCAGGCCGCCAGGACCGGCAGACGGACTATCATGGCTTGTCTCTGAGTGGACGGGTCGTCGCCGTGGAGGATCGCGTGTCTTGTCCGCGCCCTTTCGGGCAAGTCTGGGGCGCTGCCTTCACGCGCCGATCCTTCACGCACGCGCCCAGCCTTGCCTCACGCGCCAAGCTTTGCTGCGCGCACCAAGCCGTGCCTCACGCGGGTGATGGCTCAATCTGACATGCGATCCGGCTCGACCGGCCGGTCCCGAGCCGACCCGGCTGTCGAGCGGTCCGGCAGGTGGCGACCCATGCCAGCGGTGCCGACAGCCGTCAGCGCTTCCCGAAAGCGGCCATTCGTCGGCCGTCCGGCAGCTTCGGCAAGGGGTGGCAAGGGGTGGCAAGCGGACCCTGACCCATCGCCCTGAAGGGGAGATTCCGTCTCCGACCCACCCTGGTCGTACTGGCCGCCACCAACCTCGCAACGCAGCAGGCCTGAGTTCAGGACCTTGGGGGCATGCAGGGCTTGGCCGAACGCCGTTCGCCCGCTTTGAGCCTTCGACCGCCTAAAGTCCAAGTCGCCGGACGGCAGTTACATAAGCACCGGAATCGGCCGTCCCTTCCGGTTTTCGGGGGGCACACACGTTGCGTCGATTCGCGCAGGGATTAAAACCGATCCTCAAGAAATGCGGCCCTCGAAACGGCCGCGGCTAGTTTCTGGAGGGACGCCGTGGCTACGTTCTCGGAACGCGATCGATCCAAGTCCAAGGTGGCGACGGTGCTTCGCGTCACCAGCGGCAACTTCCTGGAGATGTTCGACTTTTTCCTTTTCGGATTCTACGCCTCCTATATCTCCAAGGCTTTCTTCCCGGTCGCCAACGAATACGCGTCCCTGATGCTGACGTTCGTGACGTTCGGCGCGGGCTTCCTGATGCGGCCCCTTGGGGCGGTGATCCTCGGCGCCTACGTGGACCGAATCGGACGGCGAAAGGGCTTGATCGTCACGCTGATGATCATGGCCCTTGGAACGGTCCTCATCGCCTTCGTGCCGAGCTACGCGACGATAGGGCTGTTCGCCCCCTTCCTCGTTCTCATCGGTCGCCTCCTGCAGGGGTTCTCGGCCGGCGTGGAACTCGGCGGCGTCTCGGTCTACCTCGCCGAGATGTCCACCCCCGGCAACAAAGGCTTCTACGTATCGTGGCAGTCCGGCAGCCAGCAGGTCGCGGTGATGTTTGCCGCGATCATCGGATACTTCCTGAACCACGCGCTCGTCCCCGCCGAGATGAACGACTGGGGCTGGCGCATCCCGTTCTTTATCGGATGCGCCATCGTCCCGTTCCTCTTCTACATCCGCCGCTCGCTGGAGGAGACGGAGGAGTTCCTTCAGCGCAAGGTACGGCCGAGCACGCAGCAGATCTTCAGATCGCTCGTTCAAAACTGGAGGATCGTCGGCCTCGGCATGCTGCTCGTCGCCATGACGACCGTGTCCTTCTATACGATCACCGTCTACACGCCGACGTTCGGCAAGAACGTACTCAAGCTCTCCGACACGGACAGCTTGCTCGTGACTTTCTGCACGGCCCTATCGAACCTGTTCTGGCTGCCCGTCATGGGGGCGCTGTCGGACCGGGTCGGTCGCAAGCCGCTCTTACTGATCTTCTCGGCGCTGACCTTGCTGACGGCCTACCCTGCGCTGTCATGGCTGGTCGCCAACGCGTCCTTCACGAACATGCTGATCGTCTTGCTTTGGCTGTCGTTCCTGTACGGCAGCTACAACGGCGCGATGGTCGTCGCCCTCACCGAGATCATTCCCACGACTGTGCGCACGGCAGGGTTCTCGCTCGCCTATTCGCTGGCGACGGCCTTCTTCGGAGGGTTCACGCCCTTGATCTCCACATGGCTGATCGAGGAGACGGGCAACCAGGCGGCACCGGGATACTGGATGGCGTTCGGGGGGCTTTGCGGCCTTGTCGCGACGATCGTCATCTACAGGGGCGTCGCCGTCAGGGACCGGCTGTCAAACCTCGAAACGACCGCCGCATTGCGCTGAACCATACGCCAGCCGGTGAAACCATCGGCCTGTTGTCAGGCGTGCGAGGGTGGGCAACGTCCCTGGTTTCGGCACCGAAAGTGGACCAGTCGAGATTCGCCTGTTCCGGTCGTCGGTCGGTATCCACCAAGCTGCCGGGAGGCGGACCGGCGGAAATCCACCCGTCACGGACGTTCAGGACACATCTCGAACCGAGACACTGCCCCCACGCACCGGGCCTTGCCCGTGCCGTAGCCGGCCGTTAGCGAGGGCGCGCCGTCCACAGTGAGACTCCGCATGCCCGCCCTGCCGCCGATCGCCGTGTTCGACCTCGACGGCACCCTCGCCGAGACCGCTGGCGACCTGATCGAGACGCTCAACGTGCTGCTCGTGCGCGAGGGCCTGGTCGAGCTGCCCCTGTCCGAGGCGCGGGAGATGATCGGCGCGGGCGCCAAGGCCCTGATCCGGCGCGGCTTCGAGGCCGAGGGCCGCGCGCTGACGCCCGAGCACCACGAGACGCTGTTTGCCGACTTCATCGCCCATTACGGGGCGCATATCTGCGACACGTCGCACCTCTATCCGGGCGTCGTGGAGGCCCTGGACCGGCTGGAGGCGGACGGCTTCCGGCTCGCCGTCTGCACCAACAAGTACGCGGCGCAGGCCGTCGACCTCCTGGAGCGGCTCGGGGTGGCCGCGCGCTTCGCGGCGATCTGCGGCCGGGAGACCTTTCCCTACAGCAAGCCGGACCCGCGCCACATCACCCTGACGATCGCGCAGGCCGGGGGCGATCCGGCGCGCGCGGTCATGGTGGGCGATTCCCGCGCCGACATCGACGCGGCCAAGGCCGCCGGCATCCCGGTGGTGGCCGTGACCTTCGGCTACACCGACACGCCGGTGGAGCGGCTCGGGCCGGACAGGATCATCGGGCATTTCTCGGAACTGGCCGGCGCCGTCGCGGCCCTGGTGCCGCGGGCGGCGGCCTGAGCGTCGCGCCGGGACGCCCCTCGCAACCCTCGAAGAACCGCTCTATAAGCCCGGCTTCGCGGGGGAATCACCCCGTTCGACAAGACGCCGAGAGGTGCCGGGAGTCAGTGATGGGCGAGCGTTGGACACCGAAGACATGGCGCAACCTGCCGATCCAGCAGGTGCCCGAGTATCCGGATGCGGCTGCGCTTACCGCGGTCGAGACCCAGCTCGCGAGCTTTCCGCCCCTGGTCTTCGCCGGTGAGGCCCGCAAGCTGAAGGCGTCGCTCGCGCGCGTCGCCTCGGGCGACGCCTTCCTGCTCCAGGGGGGCGACTGCGCCGAGAGCTTCGACGAGCACTCGGCCGACAACATCCGCGACTTCTTCCGCGTGTTCCTGCAGATGGCGATGGTGCTGACCTTCGCCGGCGGCTCGCCCGTGGTGAAGGTCGGGCGCATCGCGGGACAGTTCGCCAAGCCGCGCTCCTCGCCGACCGAGACCCTCGACGGGGTGGTGCTGCCGAGCTACCGCGGCGACATCGTCAACGGGCTGACCTTCACGGACGAGGCCCGCATTCCCGACCCGCGCCGCCAGATCGAGGCGTACCGCCAGTCGGCCGCGACCCTCAACCTGCTGCGCGCCTTCGCCACCGGCGGCTACGCCAACCTGGAGAACGCGCACCGCTGGATGCTGGGCTTCGTCAAGGACAGCCCGCAATCGTCGCGCTACCAGGACGTGGCCGGGCGGATGTCGGACGCCCTTGACTTCATGCGCGCCATCGGGATCAACCCCGAGACGCACCAGGAGGTGCGCACCACCGATTTCTACACCAGCCACGAGGCGCTGCTGCTCGGCTACGAGGAGGCGCTGACCCGCGTCGATTCCACGAGCGGCGACTGGTATGCCACCTCGGGCCACATGCTCTGGATCGGCGACCGCACCCGGCAGCCGGACCACGCGCATGTCGAGTACGCCCGCGGCATCCGCAACCCGATCGGCCTCAAGTGCGGGCCGTCGATGACGGCCGACGGCCTGATCCGCCTCATCGACCTCCTCAACCCGGAGGACGAGCCCGGCCGCCTCAGCCTGATCTGCCGCTTCGGCGCCGACAAGGTGGGCGAGCACCTGCCCAAGCTGATCCGCGCCGTCGAGCGGGAGGGCCGCGGCGTGGTCTGGGTCTGCGATCCGATGCACGGCAACACCATCTCGGCAGGCCGCTACAAGACGCGCCCCTTCGAGCGGGTGATGCAGGAGATCGAGGGCTTCTTCGGGGTCCACCGGGCCGAGGGCACGATCGCGGGCGGCATCCACCTGGAGATGACCGGCAAGGACGTGACCGAGTGCACGGGCGGCGCCCGCGCGCTCACCGCGGACGACCTCCAGGACCGCTACCACACCTATTGCGACCCCCGCCTCAACGCGGAGCAGGCGCTGGAGGTGGCATTCCGGACGGCGGAACTGGTCAAGCGCGAGCGCACGGAGATCGAGCGGCCGCGCCTCGACGCCGCCGAGTAGAACCGCCGCCGACGGACCGCGGCGGACCGGTGATGGTCCGCCGCGGACGCGATGCCCGTCAATGAAGCCAGGGCGTGAAGAAGTAGATCAGCAGGATGATCGGCAGGGGAATGCCGATCAACCACAGAAGGCCACCTTTGAGCATCGCGGAACTCCGACGGATACGAGCCGAGCCCAACGGCCGTCCGTTCACATCAGTTCCGTCGATCGTCCCCGACCGTACGGCGGTCAGGCGGTGGCCCGCTCCTCCCCGTTCCAGCGGGCGATCAGCGTCGGCAGCTCCGAGGCCGGAACCGGTCGGCTGACGAGGTAGCCCTGCACCTCGTCGCACCCCTCCGCCCGAAGCTTCGCGAGTTGCGCCTCCGTCTCGACCCCTTCCGCGGTCGTGGTCATGCCGAGGTTGGCCCCCAGTCCGATCACCGCCCGCACGATGAATTCCGTCCCGTCCGTCTCGCACAGGTCGCGCACGAAGGACTGGTCGATCTTGATCTTGTCGAAGGGGAAGCTGCGCAGGTAGCTCAGGGACGAGTAGCCCGTGCCGAAATCGTCCATCGAGACCCGGACTCCCAGCGCCTTCAGGCTGTGCAGGATCGCCGTCGTCGCACCGGGGTTGGCCACCAGCACGGATTCCGTGATCTCCAGTTCGAGCCGCCGCCCCGGAAGCCCGGTGCTGCGCAGGGCCTCGCGGACCGCGCTGACGAGACTTGCCGAGGTGAACTGCACGGCCGAGACGTTGACGGCCACCTTGAGGCCGTCCGGCCAGCGGCTCGCCTCTTCGCAGGCCCGTGCCAGGACCCATTCGCCCAGGGGAATGATCAGGCCGAGCTCTTCCGCCAGCGGGATGAACTCGGCGGGCGAGACCCGGCCGCGGACCGGATGGTTCCAGCGCAGCAGGGCCTCGAATCCGCAGATGCGATCCTCCCGCAGGCAGTAGATCGGCTGGTAGTGGGCCTCGAACGCCTTGCCCGCCACGGCCTCGCGCAGATCCTGCTCGAAGATGCGCCGGGCCTGGAGGCGGCCGTCCATCTCCGGCTCGAAGAACCGGAAGGAGCCGCGGGCCTCGGTCTTGGCCCGGTCGAGGGCGATGTCCGCGTTCTTGAGGAGCTTGTCGCAGCTGGTCCCGTCGCCCGGCGCGAGGGTGATGCCCATCGTGACGCCCACGGTGACGACGTGGCCCGAAAGGACGTAGGGCGCCGTCAGCACCTCGATGATCCGGCGGGCGAGCACGGCCGCCTCCTCCGGACGCTCGATCCCCCGCTGGACGACGGCGAATTCGTCGGCGCCGATGCGCGCGACGCTGTCGATCTCGCGCACGCAGGCGCTGAGGCGGTTCGCCACGGCGACGAGCAGGGCGTCGCCGATCACGTGCCCGAGGGTGTCGTTGACCGGCCGGAACGCATCGAGATCGAGGCAGAAGACGGCAAAGCCCAGGTCGCGGCTCGCCTGGTCGACGGCGGCGTCGATCAGGTCGCCCATCAATGCCCGGTTCGGCAGTCCGGTCAGGGAATCGTGGTGGGCCAGGAAGGTGATGCGCGCTTCGGCCTGCCGCCGCTCGGTCACGTCCTCGTAGGTCGCGACGAAGCCGCCGTCGGCCGTGTCCCGTTTGACGATGGCCACGATCCGGCCGCCCTTGAGTTCCTGGAAGCAGGTGCGGCCGGCATCGATGCCGAAGGTGGCGCGTTCCTCCCGGATGAGGTCGTCGACGTCCAGGCCGGGATGGTTTCCCGCGGCGATGCTGCGCTGCAGGACCTCGAAGCTCGTCATGCCGACAGTGACGGCATCGGGAGCGAGGCCGTAGATCTCCGCGTAGCGCCGGTTGACGACGATCAGCCGGCTCTCCGCGTCGTAGAGGCAGAGGCCCTGCGACATGTTGTCGAGGGCCGCGTCGAGGCGCAGGTTGGTGGTCGTCAGGCGGTCTTCCTGATCCTTCAGGAGGCTGATGTCGCTGCACACCGCGACGAAGCCGCCCTCCTGAGTGGCACTGCGGCTGACGCGCAGCCAACGGCCGTCCGCGAGGCGCAGTTCGCCGTCGCGCGCCAGCGTCGTCGCGCATTCGGTGATCGGCGCGGCGAGCGCCCTGTCGTCGTCGAGACCGATGACCGGGCTGCCGGCCTCGACGGCGTCGCGAAGGCCGTCGAAGAACGCCAGCGCCTGTGCGTTCGCCAGGGCGACCCGGCCGCGGGCATCGACCACCACCACGCCTTCGCGGGACGACTGGAGGGCATCCGCGAGCAGCGTTTCCGCCGAACGGCGCTGGCTGACTTCACGCTGCATCATGGCCCGGATGTTGTCGCGCATCGCCGTCATGGCGCGCAGGAGGCTTCCGAGCTCGTCGCGGCCACCGGTCGGAATGGCACCGTCGAGGTGCCCGGCCGCGATCCGTTGGGCGACGGTGGAGGCCGCGCCGAGAGGTCCGACGATCCTCCGGTTCAGGAGCCACGCGACGATGGCGGACAGCAGGATGGCGATGCCTGCCGAGATCGCGTTGAACCGGATCTCCTGGGCCACGATCGTGCGGGCCGCCTGGCGGAAGGTGAAGCCGTCTCCGGCCGTGTAGTTGACCAAGAGGTCGATCTGCCCGTCGACCGTCGCAGCCTGACGATCGAGGGCGTCCCAGGCCGCACCCTTGGCGTTGTCCTTTCCAGTCAGATCGAGGCCGCGACGCATCTCCTCCCAGGTCGCGACCCCGGCCTGCACCGCCCCGGCGGTGCGGACCACGCGATCCGATTGCGAGCGCTCGACGGCGATCGTCAGGTCGTCGGCCAGTACGACGTACAACTCGGCGATCTCGGAATCGAACTTCTCGGCACTTGCCGGGTCTTGCGTCATCGCCCGGCGCGCGAAGACGGCACGCATCTTGGCGAAATCGGCAGCGGTGGCCCGCGCATAATTGATCGACATCAGCGATTCGTCGTAGGTCCGGCCGACGAGATCGCCCGTGTGCTGGATCGCCAGGACGGCATAGAGGCCCAGCGCAGCCGTGAGCAGGCTCATCGTCAGGAAGGCGACGAGGATCCGGCCGCGAACCGTCGTGGCCCCATCGAGGACGCGGCGCATGGTCGACGGTCGGGCCATGCCAGCCCCTGCCTCCGTCGCTGTCGTTCGTTCTGGCATCGAAACGAAGCTGCTCTGGTTAATTCGATAGGCTCAACCTAGGGGCGATCCGTTAAGAGCTGATTAGCCGCGCAGAAGGATGTCGTCGGGTCGTTGCCCCCGCCCTCGGGCCGCGCCGAGCCTATCCTGGAACATCGCCGAGACGCCCCGATCCCGTGCTCCCCGGTCCCGACTCATGAAATCTCAACTTGTCCGCGCTTATCGTGGCCGGGACAGCAGAGTTCGACATGCGCGCACCGTACGACCAGCATAATTCTACTTATCGCAAGCGTCGCCTCGCGGTCGCGACCTGCCTTTCGCTCGTCGCGGGCCTGCTGAGCGGCGCTCTCCTGGTGACGCGGCTGGAGGCCTCGGGACATCTGGTCTCGCAGAAGGGCCGCGCCTTCCAGCCGGCCAGCCTCGCGATCACGCGCGGCGACACGATCACCATCGTCAACGACGACAGCGACCTGCTCCATCACGTCTATATCGAGTCGGACGCCTTCAACTTCGACTCGGGCGACCAGGAGCCGGGAAGCCGGACGCTCGTCACCTTCACGAAAAGCGGTGTCTTCCAGGTGCTGTGCGGCATTCATCCGAAGATGAGGCTCACGGTACGGGTGAACTGACCCGGAACGACGGACGGCTCCGAGTATCCGTCCCGACGCCCAGCCCTGGCGCGACCCGCGCGGGCGGGGATGCCGCCGGGGGCGGTTCGACAGGACATCCCGGTCGATTCGAGCCTGCGACTGCGCCCTCAGCGGTTGGCGGCGTGGATCGGCTTGCCGTCACCGGGATCCTCCCCGCGCTCGATCGTCTGTCCGTCACGCAGATCCACCGGTGGACCGAGCACGATGCGCTCGTGGCCGGACAGGCCCTGGTCCAGCTCGATCGTCTGTCCGAAATCGCGCCGGACATGCACCGAGCGCCACTCGGCCCGGTTGTCCTCGCCGGCCACGGCCACCTGGGTTCCGCGCTGGTTGAAGACCAGGGCCTCCGCCGGAACCAGCACCGCGGGCCGGAGCCGCGGGATCTTCAGGGTCACGTAGACGTAGAGGCCGGCGCGCAAGGTCCCGTCCGGGTTCGGCACGTCCACCTGGGTCGTCAACGTCCGCGAGGCGGTCAGCAGCGCCACGGAACTGCGTTCGACCCGGCCCACGAAGGTCCGATCCGGCATCTGCGGAACCTTGATCTCGGCCTGGACGCCCGGATGCACGCCGACGGCCGCGTTCTGCGGCACGTTCACCGAGATGCGCAGCACGTCGTCGCGATCCATGGCGAGGAGCACGGTGCCGCCGCCATCCGCCTTCACGAGGTCGCCGACCTCGACGCTGCGCGTGGTGATCACGCCGTCGAAGGGGGCGGTCACGTCCTTGAAGCCGGTCAGCGCCTTCAGGCGATCGACCATCGCCTCCTGCGCCTTGATGTTGGCCGCGGCGACCTTCACGCCCGCCTCGGCCGCCGAGAGGTTGGCCGTCTGGCTCAGGACGCCCGCCTGGGAGTTGTCGGCGTTCTGGCGCGACGCCCAGCCCTGGGTCGCCAGGGTCGAGGTGCGGCTGTCGGTGACCTTGGCGAGGTTCACGTTGGCGCGGGCCTGGTCCACCTGCGCCTGGGCCTGGAGCAGCTGGGCCTTCATCTGGCCGACCTGCGCCTCGGCCTGGGCGAGCTGCTGGTCGAGGTCGGGAGCCGCGATCCGCAGCAGGACGTCCCCCGTCTTGACCCGGGAGCCGATGTCGACCCGGCGCTCGGCGACGTAGCCCGTGGCACGGGCCGAGATGGCGGCACGGGAGAACGCCTGCGTCTCGCCGGGCAGCGTCAGGTCGGTGGGTGCGTCGGTCTTCTCGACGGCGGCGGTGCGCAGGCGGGGAACGAAGGCCTTGACCCGGCGCTGCGTCTCGGCCGCGTCGGCCCGCTGCCGCCATTGCCCGTAGCCGCCCCAGGACAGCAGCCCGAGGGCGACGAGTCCGACGAGGACGAACGGCCCCTTGCGCGGGACCGGCGGAACGTCGTGCACCTCGCCATGGGCCTTCATCGATCCTGCGACCTTCGGGGTGAGGCATACCGTATTCCGGTACGATAGACCCGCGGGAGAGGCCGGCATAGCGCGCCTCACGCCGCAGCCTCGGGCGCCGGGCGGCCGCGTCACCGATATCGTGCTGCGATGCCGAAGGAAGGGTGGCAGGGAATGGTGGACGGTGCAGGGATCGAACCTGCGACCTTTCCCGTGTGAAGGGAACGCACTACCGCTGTGCTAACCGTCCTTGCCGGTCGGAACACCCTTCGCGTCGGCCAAGCGCACGCTGCGAGTCCCCGAACCTGCCGGCCTTCTATGGCCAGGCGGGCCGGGCCGTCAAGGTTCGCGGGAGCCGGATGCATCCGGCTCCCGCGAACCTTCGGGCCGCCGCCTGCCGCGGTCGTCCCTGCCGAGGTTGACAAGGCAACCCTCCCGGTGCGCTGTGCGCGCCATGGATGAAACGTCCGAAACCGCGGCGCCCAAGCCGCGGGTCGCCATCACCTATTGCACCCGGTGCAACTGGCTTCTCAGGGCTGCCTGGATGGCGCAGGAACTGCTCTCGACGTTCCGCGACGACCTCGGCGAGGTGGCGCTGGTCCCCGCCTCGGGCGGGGCGTTCCGCATCCAGGTCGGCTCCGAGACCGTCTGGGAAAGGACCCGCGACGGCGGCTTCCCGGACGTGAAGGCCCTCAAGCAGCGCGTGCGCGACCGTCTCGATCCCGCGCGCGACCTCGGCCACATCGATCGGCCATGATCGGGCGATGCGCGCAGTGCATCGGGAGGGGCGCGCGGCGGACGCGCCGGTCCGGACGACGGGGGACGCCGTGAGCCCGGACCTCGATTCGACCGAGGCGGCGGTGCGGACCGCGCCGCGGCGGCCGTCCTGGCTCGCCCGGCGCCTGACCCGGTTCGGGCGGAACGGGTTCTCGACGCAGGTCTATCTCGTCGCCCTGGTCGTGGCCCTGATCGGGCCCGGCCTGCTGTTCACGGCGATCCTGCTGATGCGCTACGCCTCGGCCGAGCGGGCCCGGTTCGAGCAGGATGCCCGCGAGAACGTGCGCGGCATCGCCCTGTCGCTGGACCGCGACACGGCCGGGCTCGTCTCCGTCCTCCAGACCCTCGCCACCTCGCCGCGGCTGAGGGACGGCGACTTCGACGCCTTCGACGCCCAGGCGCGCCTCGTGCGCGAGGCGATCGACCTCGACATCATGCTGCGCAGGATCGACGGGCAGGAGGTCGTCAACACCGGCGTCAAGCGTGGGGCTCCGTTGCCGACCATGGCGATGCCCTTCGATGCGGAGATCGCCGGCGGCACCCAGCGCGCGACGGTCTCCGGCTACATTCCGGGGCCGACGCCGGGCCAGGCGAGCTACGCCATCGCCGTACCGGTGCAGGTCGAAGGGGCGGTCGCCTACATCCTCAGCTTCAGCGCCCCCCTCGCCCGGCTCCAGGGCATCCTGGGCCGCGAGGTGATCGAGGGCTGGACGACCGGCATCTCCGACCGGAACGGCCTCGTCATCGCCCGCCTGCCGGACCCCGCCGCGGTCCTCGGCCGCCAGCGGCTCGCGACCCTGCGGCAGATCCAGACCGACACCCCCGGCGTCTGGGAGGGCAAGGACCGCCAGCTCCGGCCGGTGGTCGTGGTCGAGGCGCGCTCGCGGCTGACCGGCTGGACCGTCGGGGCGAGCATTCCGCAGACGCTGGTGGACGCGCGCCTGCGTCGCTGGGTCTGGGCCTTCAGCGGGTTCGGTCTGCTGGTCCTGGCCACCTCCTCGGTGCTCGCGGTCAACCTGTGGTCGCGGGTCTCGCGGCCCCTTCGCCAGCTCGCCGCCTCCGGGCCCGCCCTGTCGCGGGGCGAGGCGATCCCCCGCGTCGCCTCGCCGGTGCACGAGATCCAGCGGCTCGCCGAGGTGCTCTCGGACGCCTCCCTGAGGCTGCGCACCCGCGAGGCGGAGCGCGACAAGGCCCTGGCCGAGACCAAGCGCGGCCTCTCGGCCCTCAGCGAGAGCGAGGCACGCTTCCGCCACATGGCCGATTCCGCCCCGGCCCTGATCTGGATGACGGACGAGACGGCCGAGATCAGCTTCGCCAACCTGCATTTCGACCACGTCTTCGGCATGCCGGCCTCGGCGCTGGCGGGGGAAGGCTGGCACAGGATCATCTACCCGGAGGATTTCGACGCCTTCTCGTCGGCCTTCGCGGACGCCTTCGCCGCCCGCCTGCCCTTCCGCATGGAGGTGCGCGTGCTCGACCGCGACCGGGCCGTGCGCTGGCTGCGCTGCGAGGGCGTGCCGCGGCTCGACGATTCGGGCGCCTTCCTCGGCTATACCGGCTGCAACGTCGACATCACCGACGCCAAGCTCGCCGAGGAGCACCTGCTGCTCCTGATCCACGAGCTCAACCACCGGGTGAAGAACACCCTGGCCACGGTCCAGTCGATCGCCAGCCAGTCCCTGCGCCGGCTGGAGGGCACGGAAGCCGATTCCGCGCGCGACGCCTTCGAGGCCCGCCTCCTGGCGCTCGCCCGCGTGCACGACGTGCTCACCCGCGAGAGTTGGGAGGGGGCCGAGATCGGCACCGTCGTGGCCGACGCGATCAGGCCCCTCGAATCCGGCGAGGGCCGGCGCTCGCGCTTCGGCGTCGCCGGGCCGGCCCTGCGCCTGCCGCCGCGCCTCGCCCTCTCCGTCGCCATGGCGCTGCACGAACTCGGCACGAACGCCGTGAAGTACGGGGCGCTCTCGCAGGAGGGCGGCCGTGTCGACATCACCTGGTCGGTGCGGCGCGAGGCGGAGACCCGGCTGTTCCTGCGCTGGAGCGAGAGCGGCGGGCCGCCGGTCTCGAAGCCGACGCAGACCGGCTTCGGCTCGCGGCTGATCGAGCGCAGCCTCGCCCGGGAACTCGGCGGCGACGTCCAGCTGCTCTTCGCCCCGGGCGGCGTCGTCTGCACGATCGAGGCGCCCGTGCCCTCACCCGGATTGCTGGAGCGCCGAGGCGGCACCACCCTGCCGCGGCTTGCGCCCCTGCCGATGCCGGGCTGAGGGGCGGTCGAGGCCGGACGGCGCGCGTCCGCCGGGTCTCCGGGTTCCCAATCCACTGCAGAGGGGCCGTTTCGGAAACACGTCCCCGACGGCGCCCTTGCCAAATCCCTGCGACGATCTGTAATGATGCTCACCCCCTTCCCGGTCCCGCCGGTCGCCATCGCGGCCCGCGGATGCGGCCGGATCACGATTCGGACGCGTCTTCGCAGTCGGTTATCCGCGGCGACCGTCGGACTTCTTTCAAGATCGGGCGGGTGGCGACTGACGCGGCGAGATTGGTCTCGACGCAACCGTTTTTGGAATTCGCGGCCGGTCCGGGACCGGTCGAGATGTCTTCGCGAGGTCGGGGAAAGGATGGACGGACGCACGGCATCGGTTACCGCTGCTCGTGCCGCAAGCGCGCGCTCTTCGCGTCGCGCCGGTCCGCCCCTCCCCCCGGCCATGTTCAACCCCAGGCGCGCCGCGCACGCGCGCCGAACGGCGGTTGACGGCAATCCCTTCAGCACAATTCCCGCGGCCTCGGCGACGAGGCCCGTGCGAGCCCCCTTCCCGACGGCCTGCGTGCCGGGAGAGGCTCCACCGGGACGAGGGCCCAGGAGAGCGACGTCGGCCGCCATGTCGAAAGATCGTCATGGCCAACATCAACAAGATGCTCATCGACGCGATGCACCCGGAGGAGACCCGGGTCGTCACGGTCCACGGATCTAAGGTCGAGGAATTCGACTTCGAGGCCGCCAACCGGCGCCAGCTCCGCGGCAACATCTACCTCGCCAAGGTCACCCGCGTGGAGCCCTCGCTCCAGGCGGCCTTCATCGAGTACGGCGGCAACCGCCACGGCTTCCTCGCCTTCAGCGAGATCCATCCGGACTACTACCAGATCCCCCTGGCCGACCGTCAGGCGCTGCTGGAGGACGAGGCCCGCGACGCCGAGGAGCAGCGCGAGCGGGAAGAGCGCCGCCGGTCGTCCTCGTCCCGCCGCTCGCGCGGACGCCGCGCCGAGGCCGCCGCCCGGCCCGACGAGACCGTGAGCGCCGAGGACGCGGCCCTGGCCGCCGGCCCCGAGGGCGTGCCCGACGAATCCGGCTCGCACGAGGCGCACGCGCACGAGACGACCACGGACGAGGCCGGCTCGGAGGATGCCTCCGCGCAGGCGGGCGGCGGCGCGACCGCCGACCTGCCGCGGACGGATGCCGCGGCCGCGCCGGACGACGAGGCTTCGCAGGACGCGGAGGCCGGCGCGCCGGGCGGCGGCGAAGAGAGCGCGCCGGCCCCCGAGGCCGTCGTCGCGGTGGCCGAGGCCCTGACGCATGCCGAGGCGCCCGAGGCCGTCGCCGCGCAGGACGAGGCGCACGCGGAATCCGACGAGGAACACGACGACGAGGATACGGACGAGGACGACGATTCGGACGACGAGGAACACGAGGACGACGAGTCCGACGATGACGATCCGGACGCGGAGCCGAAGATCGCGCTGGTCGGCGGCAACGGCGACGCGATGGCCGAGATCCCGGAGCGGCCCCGCAGCTACCGCCGGCACTACAAGATCCAGGAGGTGATCAAGCGCCGCCAGATCATCCTGGTGCAGGTCGTCAAGGAAGAGCGCGGCACCAAGGGCGCGGCGCTGACGACCTACCTGTCGCTGGCCGGGCGCTACTCCGTGCTGATGCCGAACACCGGCCGGGGCGGCGGCATCTCGCGGAAGATCACCTCGGCCGCAGACCGCAAGCGGCTCAAGGAGGTGGTGCAGGATCTGGAGGTGCCGGACGGCATGGGCGTGATCCTGCGCACGGCGGGAGCGTCGCGGACGAAGCCGGAGATCAAGCGCGACTTCGAGTACCTGATGCGCCTGTGGGAGAGCGTGCGCGAGCTGACACTCAGCTCGATGGCGCCGGCGCTCGTCTACGAGGAGGGCTCGCTGATCAAGCGCGCGATCCGCGACCTCTACAACAAGGACCTGGAGGAGATCCTGGTCTCGGGCGAGGACGCCTACCGCGAGGCCAAGGACTTCATGCGGATGCTGATGCCGACGCAGTCCAAGGTGATCAAGCCCTACCGCGACCCGACGCCGATCTTCGCCCGGCACGGGGTCGAGCAGCAGCTCGACGCGATGTTCTCCACCCACGTCACCCTGCGTTCGGGCGGCTACCTCGTGATCAACCCGACCGAGGCCCTGGTCTCGATCGACGTGAACTCGGGCCGCGCCACGCGCGAGCACGACATCGAGGACACCGCACTCAAGACCAACATGGAGGCGGCCGAGGAGGTCGCCCGCCAGCTGCGCCTGCGGGATCTGGCCGGCCTCGTCGTGATCGACTTCATCGACATGGAGGAGAAGCGCAACAACCGCGCCGTCGAGAAGAAGCTCAACGACTGCCTGAAGAACGACCGCGCCCGCATCCAGGTCGGGCGGATCTCGCCCTTCGGCCTGCTCGAGATGAGCCGCCAGCGCATCCGTACGGGCGTGCTCGAATCCTCCTCGATCCCCTGCATCCATTGCGGCGGCTCGGGCTTCGTGCGGGCGACCGCCTCGGTGGCGCTCCACATCCTGCGCTCGATCGAGGAGGCGCTGCTCAAGAGCACGAGCCACAACCTGATTTTGCGCACCCGCACCGAGGTGGCCCTCTACATCCTCAACCAGAAGCGGGCGCACCTGCGTGAGCTGGAAATCCGCTTCGGCGTCACCGTGACGATCGCGGCCGACGAGCGCCTCCCCGCCACGACCGCCTTCCAGCTCGACCGGGGCGAGCCGGCCCAGCGCGCCGAAGGGCCCGTCACGGGCGTGCGCGCCGTCGCGATCTCCCCCACGACGGCCGTGGAGGACGATTTCGACGAGGAGGATCAGGCCGACGAGACCGAGGCCGAATCGGAGGGCGAGGCCGAGACCGCCGAGACCGCGGACGGCGCGCCTGCCGAGACCCGCGAGGACGCGGACGGCCAGCGCCGCCGCCGCCGTCGCCGCCGCCGCCGGGGCGGTCGCCCGGAGGGCGGCGAGGATGCGCGCGGATCGGCATCCGAGGAATCCGACGACGAGTCCGAGGCCGAGGGCGATGAGTCCGAGGACGGCGGAGAGGCGGCTCCCGAGGAGGCCGTGTCCGAGCCCGTCGCGGCCACTCCGGAATCCGACGAGGAGGGTGCCAACCGCCGCCGCCGCCGTGGGCGCCGGGGTGGCCGGGGCCGCGCCGAAGGTCGTGGTGAGGGCCGCCTTGAGGGTCGTGGGGAGGGCCGCCCGGAGGGTGGAGAGCGCGAGGGTCACGAGGCCGTCGACGACGCGCAGGAGGGCGTTCCTGCCGCCATCCTGCAATCCGAGGTGCCGGTGAGCGCCGAAGACGTCGCCGAGGCGTCGCCCGAGCCGGTCCAGGCCGCGGTCGAACTGCCCGTTTCGACCGTCGCCGAGGCGTCCGAGCCCGCAGCGGAGACCGGGTTCGTCACGGATTCCCGGCCCGTGACGGAGTCCGAGCCCATGATGGAGTCTCGGGCCGTTCCTGCACCGGCGAGAATACCCGAGCCGGTGGCCGTCGTCCTGACGGAACCCTCCGATCCCGACCGGCCCAAGCGGGCGGGCTGGTGGTCCCGGACGAAGGCCGCCCTGACCGGCGAATAATCCGGCCGCGGGTTCGAACCGTTGCGTTCGAACCCGCGCCGAACCTGCCGATCGGGCCGGTCCCGGCCAGGCCGAGGCAACACGCGGGCAACATCCGGCTGCACGCGCAACGTGCAATTTTGCGCCGTTTTAATCCGACATTTAGTATTCCACCTACACAATCCGACCCGCAACACAGACGGGCCGGGCGCACGATGTTCGATTTCCTCCGCAAAGCGCAGCCCGTGACATCGGCTCCCGTCGCGCCGACCGTGACGGTCCTGCACGTCGAGGAACCGCCGGCACCGACCACCGATGTCGAGGGTCTGCGCCTCCAGGCGAACCTCTCCGCGGCGGCCTCGGAGGCCGGCACGTCGATCGGCTGGATCACGCACGACGCGGCGCAGGTCTCCGAGCAGGCCCGCCTGATCGCCGCGGCGAGCGAGGAGATGGCCGCGTCCACGAGCGAGATCGCGGCCCGGTCGCAGACTTCCGCCGAGACCGCGGAGCGGGCACGGGCCGGCATCGCCACCTGCGTCGACGACATGCGTCGCGCCGGGGAGCGGATGCAGGTGATCGAAGATCGCACGTCGGAGATCGGCGGCTGCCTCGACGGGTTCGCGGCCGCCGCCCGGCGGATCGAGGAGATGGCCACCGCCATCGCCTCGATCTCGGCCCAGACCAACCTGCTCGCCCTCAACGCCACGATCGAGGCGGCGCGCGCCGGCGAGGCGGGCCGGGGCTTTGCCGTGGTGGCCGGCGAAGTGAAGGCGCTCTCCGCTCAGACGGCCAAGGCCACGGAGGAGATCCGCTCGCGGCTCGGCCTCCTCCAGGGTGAGCTGTCGGCCATGCAGGGTGCGGTCGAACAGAGCCGCACGGCCGTCGCCGCGGGCTCGGAGGTGATCGCGCGGGCCAACGGCCGGGTCGAAGCCGAGAGCGCGGCCGTCGCTGAGGCCGCGGCGGAAATGCGGGCCATGGCCGAGATCATGGAGCAGCAGATCGCCGTCACCGGCGAGATCGCCTCCAGCGTCGGCCGGATCGCTGCGGGAACGGACAAGTCGCGCGGGGAGATCTCGGACGCGATCGGACGGCTCGATGCCCTCGAGGCGATGAGCCGGACGATCCTCGACCGGCAGCAGGGCGACGCCCTCGGCCTGGCCCTCGGCCGCCTTCCTGCCGATTGCGCCGCCTGGCGCCGCAGGCTCGCATCGGTCCTCGTCGGCCTGACGCCGCCGGGCGATGCGGCGCAGGCCGCGATCCTGCCGGCCCCGGTCCTGCCGGCCGCGGTCGCGAAGCCGTTGACAGAGGCCGGCCGCCTGGCGAACGCGTTCCTCGGCCATGTCCGCGGTGCGGAGTGGGACGCGGCGACGAAGGCGTTCACCGATTTCGAGGCTCGCATCGCCGACTCGGTCGCCGAAGCCCGGCGCGCGAACGCCGTCGGGCTCGCTGCCTGATCTCTCTCACGCGGCCTGATCTCCTGCGGCCGACCGGGTCTCCGATCGGCCGCAGGAAAATCGCCGACCCGCGGTGCACAATCCCGATCTCGGGCGTTCCCTGCACGATGGATGACGCCGACCCCCATGCCCGGAGGGTCGGAGCGTCCCTGTGTCGAGGAGACAACCATGGTTGATACGGATCGGATCGTCGGCAGCGCCAAGGACATCGGCGGGCGTGTTCAGTCCGCGGCCGGAGACTTCGTCGGCTCGAACCGCGACTCGGTCGAGGGCCGGTTCCGCGAGGCCCAAGGCAAGGCGCAGGATGCCTTCGGGCAGGCCAAGGACACCGTGCGCGACGTGGCTGGCAGCGCCGGCGAGCGGGCCCAGGACGCCCTCGGACAGGCCCAGGACGCCTACGGGCAGGCCAGGGAGAAGATCCGCGACGTGGCCGACAATGCCGGCGACTATGCGAGCGACGCCTACGACCGCAGCGGCGCCTACCTGCGCGACGGCCGGCAGGCGGTGAGTGCGCGTGTCGAGGAGAACCCGCTGGTCGCGCTCCTGATCGCGGGCGCGGTCGGCTACGGCCTCGCCCTGCTGCTGCACAGCCGCCGCTGACGCCACAGCATGCCCCGCCGACAGGTTCGGCGGGGCATCGCGTATTCGGCGTCCGCTACGGCAGACGCCGACCGGGCCGCCCTCATTGCGCGGTCCAGCCGCCGTCCATCGACAGGTTCGCCCCCGTGATCTGGCTCGCCGCGTCCGAACACAGGAAGACGGCCAGCGCCGCCACCTGATCGACCGTGACGAACTCCTTGGTGGGCTGGGCCTTCAGGAGCACGTCGTCGATGACCTGTTCCTTGGTCAGCCCTCTAGCTTTCATCGTGTCCGGGATCTGCGCCTCGACCAGCGGCGTCCAGACATAGCCCGGCGAGATGCAGTTCACCGTGACCTTGTGGGGCGCGAGTTCCAGCGCCGCGGACTTGCTCAGGCCGGCGATGCCGTGCTTGGCCGCGACGTAGGCCGACTTGTAGGGCGAGGCGACGAGCGAGTGGGCCGAGGCCGTGTTGATGATCCGGCCCCATTCGCGCCGCTTCATGCCGGGGATCGCGGCCTGCATCGCGTAGAAGGCCGAGGAGAGGTTGATCGCGATGATCTGCTCCCACTTCTCGGCCGGGAATTCCTCGATCGCCGAGACGAACTGGATGCCGGCGTTGTTGACCAGCACGTCGACCGAACCGAAGCGCTCCTCCGCGTCGCGCACCATGGCGGCGATCTGCTCGGGCCGGGTCATGTCCGCATCGGAATGATGGGCCCGGACGCCGAACTCGGACTCGATCCCGGCGCGAGCCTTCTCGATGTCCTCACGCTTGCCGAAGCCGTTGATCACCACGTCGGCGCCCTCGCGGGCGAACCCGCGGGCGATGGCCAGGCCGATGCCGCTGGTGGAGCCGGTGACGAGGGCGGTCTTGGATTTCAGGGTCATGCGGCCTCCGCTGGACGACGCTCGGGAGCCGCCCACGAGACGGCCCGGTAGGGGGATAGACCTGCCTCAACGACGGGGCGATGTCGACGCCGCCGCCTCACACGGCGCTCACGGCGTCACGTCGGCGGCTTCCGCCCCGTCCCCGGCCCCGAAGGCGCTGGCGAGGTAGGCCCGCACGAAGCCGGGCATGCGCCCGTCGTCGATCTGCGAGGCATCCCGCACCGCGACCATGCCGGCGAGTTCCGGCGCGGCCTCGTGCCGGCAATGCCGCTCGATCCGGTCGATGAGGGTCCGGGCCTCCTCGGGGAAGCGCACCGGCCGCAGGAAGGCGAGCTGGCCCTCGCCGCGCAGCAGCGCCCATTCCCCTTGCGCATCGTCGGGCAGGCGCAGGCCCGTCTCCTCCAGGAATTCCCGGCCGGCGCTGCCGGCGAGGTCGACGCCCGATCCGCGCACGTCGTCCCGGTCCGGGGTGCCGCAGGGGAAGTAGATCTGCCCCGCATTGGCGGTGTGGCGGCCCATCTCGCCGAGGAGCACCGCCCCGTCCGCCGTCCAGGGCACCACGGCGGCGAAGGCGTTGGCGACGCGCCCGTCCGGCGAGCCGCCGTCGCGGTAGGCGATGAAGCGGGAATAGGTGGTCTCGAAGAACTCGACGGTGCAGGCGGCATCCGCGATGGCGCAGGCGCAGGAGAGCAGCACCGGCCCGTCGAACAGGCCGGGCCGGCTCGCGAGGCGGCGCTGCCAGTTCTGCGCGACGCGTTCGGCGTTGTCGCGGGCCCAGGCCCAGTCGTAGGCGACGAGCCGGGCCTCGACGCGGTCCAGCCGCACGACCTCGAAGCCGTAGGGGCGCCCCTCAGACATGCAGCGTACCCTCGCAGACGATCACCGCACCGCCGCCGATCTCGACGGAGCGGAGCGCCCCCTGCTCGACCATCACCTGGAGGGCGATCTCGCTCGGCCGGCCCATGGCGACGCCTTGGGTGATCGCCACGTCGTGGGTGCCGTCGCCCAATGCCTCGAACTGCATCAGCACCCCGGCGAAGGCCGCCGCCGCCGAGCCCGTGGCCGGGTCCTCGGGCACCCCGAGATGGGGCGCGAACATCCGCGCCTGGTAGCGCCGCCCGAGCCCCTCGGGGTCCGGCGCGTAGAGGTAGAGCCCGTCCGATTCCGGCCCGGCACCGACCCGCGCCGCGTCGAGCCGCTCGGCGGAGGCCACGGGCACGAAGGTGAAGCTCGGCCCCGCCGCGTGCCGGCTCGGGCGATGGCGGCCAAAGCCGATATCCTCGGGCGCGAGCCCCAGCCCCGCCGCCAGCGTCTCCGGATCGGGCCCGTCGCCGAGGAAGTCGGGCAGCACGGGCAGCTTGAAGCGGGCCCGCCCCCTCCCCTCGCCGACCTCGACGACGCAGGGCACCGTGCCGAGTTGGGTCTCCAGCCCGAAGGCGACGGCATCGGTCCGCGCGGATCGGGCGTCCTGCAGCGCCAGCAGCACCGCGGTGCCGACCGTGGGGTGGCCGGCGAAGGGCAGTTCGCGGGCCGGCGTGAAGATGCGCAGGCGCGCCCGGTGCCGGGCCTCGGCGGGCGGCAGGACGAAGACCGTCTCCGACAGGTTGAACTCGCGGGCGACGGCCTGCATCGCGGCCGGATCGAGGCCGTCCGCGTCGAGGACCACGGCCAGCGGATTGCCGGCGAGCGCCCGGTCGGTGAACACGTCGAGGGTGACGAAGCGTCGGGCCATGCTGCGATCCGTTCGTATGGGGGCCGGCGGTGCCGCGGCTCAGGCGGGCAGGACCGGAAAGGTCTCGCTCGGGGCGACGAACTCGTCCTGCGCCGCCACCGTGAGGATCTCCCGCGAGCCGGCTTCCGCCGTGCGCCGCAGCAAGCCGTAGACGGAGGCGCCGGCCATGCCCAGGGCCAGGGCGGCCGAGCCGGTGCGGGCGTAGTGCACGAAGAACAGGGCGGCGACGCAATCGCCCGCCCCGTTCACCGAGAGGCTGAGCCGGGGGGTGCGCAGGGACCAGAACCGCCCGCCCTCCCCGGCCAGCAGGTCGATGGCGTCGGCCGGCGTCTCGCGGGTGACGAGGGAGGTGACGAGGACCACGCGGGGGCCGCGGGCCTGGAGGGCACTGATCGCAGCCTTGGCCTCATCGAGGGTGCCCGTGGGCAGGCCGGTGAGCAGGGTCAGCTCGAACTGGTTCGGGGTGAGGATGTCGGCGGCCGGCACCGCCCGCTCGCGCATGAATTCCGGAATGCCGGGGCGGACGTAGACCCCGCCGTCGGTGTCGCCGATCACGGGGTCGCAGCAATACAGGGCCTTCGGGTTGGCCGCCCGCACGGACTCCACCGCCCGCAGGATGGCGGTGCCGATGTCGGCCGAGCCCATGTAGCCCGACAGCACCCCGTCGCAGGCGCCCAGCACCCCGCGCTCGGCGATCCCCGTCACGAGATCCTCGATCATCGGCCCATCGAAGACCCGGCCGCGCCAGGCGCCGTAGCCGGTGTGGTTGGAGAACTGCACCGTGTGGATCGGCCAGACCTCGACGCCGAGCCGCTGCATCGGGAACACGGCGGACGCGTTGCCGACATGGCCGTAGGCGACGTGGGACTGGATCGACAGGACCTTCACCGGGCCGCTCCCTGGCTCGACCGAGGAGGCGTGTTAGCGGCTTTCGCCAGCGCCCGCATCCGCGCCCGCGGTTGCGGCGCCGCCGCCCTTGCGCCAGATGAGGCCCATGGACCTCGACGCCCTGCGCACGACGACCCTCGGCTTCGTCGAGGCCCACAAGGACTGGGCGCCCTTGATCGCGGGCGTGCTCGCCTTCTGCGAATCGATCGCCTTCCTGTCGCTGCTGGTGCCGGCCACCGTGATCCTGATCGGGATCGGCGCGATGATCGGCGCCACCGGCATCCCGTTCTGGCCGGTGGTGGCCGCCGCCGCTCTCGGCGCAGCCCTGGGCGACTGGCTCTCCTACGAGTTCGGCCGCCATTACGGGGACGGCGCGAAGGGGATGTGGCCGATGCGACGCTACCCCGAGATGGTCGAAAAGGGCGAGGTCTTCCTCAAGCGCTGGGGCGCGGCGGCGGTGGCGGTGGGGCGCTTCTTCGGGCCGGCACGCGCGGTGGTGCCCCTGATCGCGGGGATGTTCGGGGTCGCGCGCCTGCCCTTCCAGGTCGCCAACGTCCTCTCGGCGGTTGTCTGGGCCTTCATCCTGCTCGCCCCCGGCGCCGGGTTGCTGACCTGGTTCCAGGACTGATGCGCCGCTTCCCGCCCGAGCGCATCGTCTGCCTGACGGAGGAGACCGTCGAGACGCTCTACCTGCTGGGCGAGGAGGCGCGCATCGTCGGCGTCTCGGGCTACGCGGTCCGGCCCCCGCGGGTGCGCAAGGAGAAGCCGCGGGTCTCGGCCTTCACCAGCGCCGACATGGGCAAGATACTGGCCCTTGAGCCCGACCTCGTGCTCGCCTTCTCGGACCTTCAGGCGGAGATCGTGGCCGACTTGGCGCGGGCCGGCATCGCGGTGCACCTGTTCAACCAGCGGGACGTGTCCGGCTGCCTCGCGATGATCCGGACGCTGGGCGCCCTCGTCGGCGTGCCGGACAGGGCCGAGGCGCTGGCGGCCGGCTACGAGGCGCGGCTGGCGCGGGCCTCGGAAGAATCCGCGGGGCGGCCGCGCCCGAAGGTGTATTTCGAGGAATGGGACGCGCCGATGATCTCCGGCATCGGCTGGGTCGCCGACCTGATCCGCTTGGCCGGCGGGCAGGACGCGTTCCCGGACCTGAGCCGGGCGCAGGCCGCCAGGGACCGGATCGTCAGCTCCGAGCAGGTGATCGCGGCGGCCCCCGACGTGATCCTCGCCTCCTGGTGCGGCAAGCGCGTCAACGTCGCCCGCATCCGCGAGCGGCCGGGCTGGGAGGCCGTGCCCGCCGTGCGCGACGGGCGCATCCACGAGATCAAGTCGCCGCTGATCCTCCAGCCGGGGCCGGCGGCGCTGACGGACGGTTTCGACGCGATCCGGGCGGCGCTGGGCTGATCGCGCCCTCGCGCCCTCGCGCCGCAGGTGACAACGGGGGTCCCGGCTTGGCAGGATGCCCCGATTCGGGACAGCCATCGAACGCCGGACCATGTCAGCAGCCCTCGCCCACGCCTTCCCGGCCGACCCGGCCCTGCCGCCGGACCGGCGCCAGTCGCCCACGGCTCTGCGCCTGCAGCGGGGGGTGCGGCGGCTGTTCGCGGAGATGGGCTGCGTGACGCTGCCGGAGTTCTCCCTGGTCAACGGGCGCCGGGCCGACGTGATCGCCCTCTGCGGGGCGGGGCGGCTCACCATCGTCGAGATCAAGTCGAGCGTGGCCGACTTTCGCGCCGACCGGAAATGGCCGGATTACCGCGACTTCTGCGACCGCTTCCTGTTCGCCATTCCCGAGACGGTGCCGGAATCCCTGATCCCGGCGGAATGCGGCCTCATCGTCGCCGACGCCTTCGGAGCCCTGGTGGTGCGCGAGGCCCCGGAGCACGCCCTGAGCCCGGCGCGGCGCAAGGCGGTGACGCTGCGCTTCGCCCACAGCGCGGCGCGCCTCCTGCACGCCCTGGCCGATCCGGGCGCGATCCGCGAGGGAACGCTCTGAGAGTCTGTTCGACCGATCGACTCCCAACAATCCCCTCATCCCGAGGTGCGGCGGCAGCCGCCTCGAAGGAGCCCTCCAGCTATCGCAGAGATTTCTGGAGGCCTCCTTCGAGGCTTCCACTGCGTGGAAGCACCTCAGGATGAGGGCTTTGTTGAGATAGACGTTCGGTCCACCGATCGCACAGGCCGACTCTTCGTTTCGAACCTCGAAAATGCGCCTCAGCCTCGGCGCTCGGCGTTCCAGACCCCGCCGCAGGCAGTGGCGCCGGCCGTCTGCCAGGTCCCGTTGCCGAACTGGCCGTCCAGGGCGCCGACGACGTCCGCCCGGTCCGCGCCGCGGGCGATGCTGCCCTTGACCCGGCCGTTGCCGGTGACCTGGCCCGAAACGGTGAAGTCGGTGCCGCCGTCGTAGCGGGCCTGCCCGTTCTCGATGCGGATGCCGTAGCGGTAGGCGCGGTCGCAGGAGCCGCGCTCGGTGATGACCTCGATGCTCCACTTGCCGTCGAAGGCGTGCGCCTTCTCGGCCTTGGCGGCGGGGCCGGCCGAGACGGCGGTTGCGGAGAGAGCGGCGAGGAGGCCGAGGACGAGGGGGCGGGTCATGGGGATGGACCTTTCGGTAAAGGGGGGGTGGGTCACGACCTGCCGGCGATGCGCCCGGCCGGGCGCACGTCGAAGGTCTCGCCGTCGCGGGCGCGACGGCGGGCATGGGCGTAGAGGGCGCGCATCGCCGTCTGGTCGAAGGGGGCGGAGGACGGCGCCCTGTATCCGGCATCGATGGTGGCGACGCGCAGCACGATGCGGCGCTCGCGCGCGAAGCCCGCATGCACCTTCAGCGCGGCCCGCGTCCCCGCCTTCACGGCGGACGAGAGGGCGTTGCCGATGACCGAGGTCAGATTGCGCTGCGTCGGCAGGAATTCGGGTTCGAGACGGCTGTTGACGACGACGTGCACTTCCCGCGCGGGGAAGGGCTCGGCGACGTCGGCGACAACGGCCTCGGGCGCCACGTAGAACGGCGCGGTGATGCCGCCGTCCGCGTGCATCTCCTGAAGGGGCTGCCCCTGGGAGACCGTGTCGATCACGACCGGCGGGAACAGGCCGGGGATGCTCCCCGAGGCCAGCAGCACGTCGCGGAAGAGCTTGAGCGCGGCGGCGTCGCCCTTGGCGGCGATGGCGCCCAGGTTCCAGGCGACCGGCCGGCCCGAATCGAGGTTGGTGGTCAGCACGAACAGGCGCCGGCCCTTCGCGTGTTCGAGGGCGACCGCCGCCAGCAGGTCGGGCGTGACGTGGCGGGCGATCAGCCGGGTCAGCGGCCAGGTGTCCAGCAGGCTGGTCTCGGTGGCGCCGATCTCGAACACGTCGGAGGCGCCGATGGCGGTGTAGGCGTCCCGCAGGGCGCCGTCCCAGCGCGGGCCGAGGAAGGCGAAGGGGGCGATCAGCGCGCCGGTGCTCACCCCGGTGACGACCGCGTAGGTCGGCCGCGTGCCGGCCTCGCTCCAGCCGTTCAGCAGGCCCGCGCCGAAGGCCCCGTTCTCGCCGCCGGTCGACAGGGCGAGCCAGGGCGCCTCGGACAGGATCGGCGCAGTGCCGAGGGCCGCGAGATAGGCGTCGACCCGGTCTGCGGAAAAGCGCGCCTCGGGGATGCCCGCGACGACGGCCCGGTCCTGGTCCTCGGCGGTGCCGGTGAGGCGCGGCGCGGGAGCGCGGGGCGCGACGGCCTTCGCCAGGGCGGCGGTGGGGAACGCGCTCGTCGCGGCGATTGCCGGGGCGGACAGCGCCGCGAGGAGGAAGCGTCTCTTGGATGTCTGCACGGTCGCTCTCCCGAGGATCGAGACCAGAGCCTGGAGGTCTTTGTCCAACCGGACCGACCACCCCTCTGCGGTATGGTGAAGGTTTCGCAGCGTCCTGTTGCGTGGTGATTTCGTGTAATCGTACGGGCCGGATACACGGGAGCGCCCCCCTCGAAACATTGCAGCCATGCGGAATCCGGCGGCCGCATGAAGCATTCGCGCGAATGGACACTCTCAGTGCGTCCGGCGGCCCGGATCGCATCACGCCTCGACCGGCAGGAGCGGGCGGGCGCGTTACCGAATGGTCATCCCCCCGCGACGGGGCGGTAATCCCGGATCGGGCACGAGGGTGGACCCGTATCGCGCCCTGGGAGGATCGCCATGCTCGCGCCCGCCGAGACCCGTTCCCCGCCGCCCCCGCCCGCGCTATGCACCGAAGCCATGCGGCTTCTCATCATCGAGGACGACCGGGAGGCGGTGGCCTACCTCGTCAAGGCGTTCCGGGAGGCCGGCCACGTCGCCGACCAGGCGCTGGACGGGCTCACAGGCTACGCCCTGGCGCAGGAGGGCGCCTACGACGTGCTGATCGTCGACCGGATGCTCCCGAAGCTCGACGGCCTGTCCCTGATCCGCTCCCTGCGCGAGCAGCAGGTGGACACGCCCGTGCTGATCCTCTCCGCGCTCGGACAGGTGGACGACCGGGTGAAGGGCCTGCGGGCGGGCGGCGACGACTACCTGCCCAAGCCCTACGCCTTCTCCGAACTGCTCGCGCGCACGGAGGTCCTGGCCCGCCGCCGCGGGGCGGGCGCGGCCAGCGCGGAGGCGACGAGTTACCGCGTGGGCGACCTCGAACTCGACCGGCTCTCGCACCGGGTCTCCCGCGCAGGCCAGGAGGTGCCGCTGCAGCCCCGCGAGTTCCGCCTGCTGGAATACCTGATGCGCCATGCCGGCCAGGTCGTCACCCGCACGATGCTGCTGGAGCATGTCTGGGACTATCATTTCGACCCGCAGACCAACGTCATCGACGTGCACGTCTCGCGCCTGCGGGCGAAGCTCGACAAGGGCTTTCCGACCCCGATGATCCACACGGTGCGCGGCGCGGGCTACATGCTGCGGGCCGAGGAGACGCGCGCGCCGTGACCCTCCCATGGCGATGACGGAGGCCTCGGGGAGCGCAGCCCGTGAAAGCCTGCCGGCGCGGGTCCAGAAGCTGTTCCGCACCACGGCGTTCAAGCTGTCGCTGGCCTATCTCGCGATCTTCGCGGCCTGCGCCTTCTTCGCGCTCGGCTACGTCGCCTGGAGCGCCAGCCGGGTGCTCGACGACCAGATCGTCTCCACGATCGACGCCGAGATCAACGGCCTGTCCGAGCAGTACAACGCCGGTGGCCTGCGGCGGCTGATCGGCGTGGTCGAACGGCGCTCGCGCGAGCCCGGCGCCTCCCTCTACCTCGTCACCACCGCGGCCGGCGAACACGTGGTCGGCAACGTCGGAACGGTGCCGGGGATCGTGCTGGCGACGCCGGGCCTGGCCGAGACCGCCTACGGCCGCAGCGACGCGGAGGGCACCGGGCACCGGGCGATCGTGCGGATCTTCACCCTGCCCGGCGGGTTCCGACTGCTGGTCGGGCGGGACGTGGAGGAGCGCGACCGCCTGCGGGGGGTGATCGGCCGGACCTTCGGCTCGTCGCTCGCCATGGTGGTGGTGCTCGGCGTGATCGGCGGCTGGTTCGTGGCGAGCCGGGTGCTCAAGCGCGTCGACGCGATGACGCGCACCACCCGCGCCATCATGGCGGGCGACCTCGGCGACCGGCTGAGCGTGGCCGGCAACGGCGACGAACTCGACCGGCTGGCCCTGAACCTCAACCTGATGCTGGAGCGCATCGGCGAGCTGATGACCGGCCTGCGCGAGGTTTCCGACAACATCGCCCACGACCTCAAGACCCCCCTGACGCGCCTGCGCAACCGGGCCGACGAGGCCCTGCGCGGCAGCGATTCCCCACAGGCTCTGCGCACGGCCTTGGAAGGGGTGATCGAGGAGAGCGACGGCCTGATCCGGGTGTTCGACGCCCTCCTGATGATCGCGCGGCTGGAGGCGGGCAACGCCCGCGAGATCATGGCGCCGATCGATATCGGCCCGGCGATCCGCGGCATCGGCGACCTGTACGAGGCCCTGGCCGAGGAGCGGGGCCTTGCGCTCGCCATCGACGCGCCGGACGGGCTGGTGCTCGACGGCAACCGCGAGCTGATCGGGCAGGCGGTGGCCAACCTCATCGACAACGCCATCAAGTACGGTGCGGCCGGCACCGGTTCGGACCCGCGCATCACCGTGGAGGCGAGGGCCGAGGGCAACGAGATCCGGCTTTCCGTCTCCGACCACGGCGCCGGCATCCCGGAAGCCGAGCGCGCGCGGGTGCTGGAGCGTTTCGTGCGCCTGGAGGATGCCCGCTCGCGCCCCGGCTTCGGCCTGGGGCTGAGCCTCGTCAACGCCGTCGTCCGCCTGCACCAGGGCCGCCTCGCCCTGGAGGACAACCGACCCGGCCTGCGGGTCGTGATCGGGCTGCCCGCAGGCGCTCAGACGGTGGAGAAGCGGTAGGTCGTGGCCGACTCGAAGTGCTCGTCCGGCCGCAGCACCGCGGAGGGGAAGTTCGGCTGGTTCGGCGCGTCGGGAAACCCCTGCGTCTCGAAGCAGACGCCGTCGCCGGAGCGGTAGGTCCGCCCGCTCGAGCCGACCAGGGTGCCGTCGAGGGTGTTGCCGGTGTAGAGTTGCACGGCCGGGAGCGTCGTGGCGACGTCCAGGCGCCGCCCGCTCGTGGGATCGACGCATGAGGCCGCCGGGCGCAGGTGCCCCGCCTGCCCGCGGAGCACGAAGGTGTGGTCGTAGCCCTTGGCCCGCACGATCTGCGGATCGCCGTCGCGGATGCGGGCGCCGAGCGGCGTAGCGTTACGGAAATCGAAGGGCGTGCCGGCCACGGGGCGGATTTCGCCGGTGGGGATCTGCGTCGCGTCGGTGGGCAGGTAGGCGTCGGCTGCCAGTTCCACCACGTGGCCCATCACGTCGCCGGAGCCTTCGCCACCGAGGTTGAAGTAGCTGTGGTTGGTCAGGTTCAGCACGGTGGGGCGGTCGGTCCGGGCGCCGTACGCGATCCGCAGGGTCCCGTCCTCGGGCAGGCTGTAGACCACGCGCACGTCGAGGTTGCCGGGAAAGCCCTCCTCCCCGTCGAGGGAGCGCCGGGTCAGGGCGAGGCTCGTGGCATCGGCCCGCTCCACCCGCCAGAGCCGCTTGGAGAATCCCGTCACCCCGCCGTGCAGGGTGTTGGGCGGATCGTTGACCGGCAAGCGGTAGTCGTGTCCGTCGATGCGGAAGAGGCCCTTGGCGATGCGGTTGGCGTAGCGCCCGGCCAGTGCCCCGAGATGCGGGCTCACGGTCTCGTAGCCCCTCACGCCGTCGAGGCAGAGGGCGACGTTGGCGATCGCACCCGCCCGGTCCGGCGTCTCGATCGCCGTGACGACGGCGCCGTAATCGATCACCTGGACGCGCAAGGGTCTGCGCACGAGGGTGAAGCGCGTCACGGCCCGGCCGTCCGCCGTCCGCCCGAAGCTCTCGCCCGCCATCCGTATTGCTCCACGCTCTCCGCAGGGAGCTAGCGCGTCAGGGAGCGTCGGACAGTTGCATCCGGTGGAGGCGGGCGTAGGCGCCGCCGGCCGCGATCAGGTCGTCGTGCCGGCCGGTCTCGATCACGCGGCCGGCCTCCATCACCACGATCAGGTCGGCCTCCCGCACGGTGGAGAGGCGGTGGGCGATGACCAGCGTCGTGCGCCCGCGCATCAGCCGGGTCAGGGCGCCCTGGACGAGGCGTTCGGATTCGGAATCGAGGGCCGAGGTCGCCTCGTCGAGGAGCAGGATCGGCGCGTCCTTGAGGAAGGCGCGGGCCAGCGACACCCGCTGGCGCTCGCCGCCGGAGAGCCGTCCGCCGCCGGGGCCGACCCGGAAGTCGTAGCCCTCGGGCAGCTTCGCGATGAAGCCGTGGGCGGCGGCCGCCTCGGCCGCGGCCTCGATCTCGGCCTGGGTCGAGCCCGGCCGGCCGAAGCCGATATTGGCCGCCACCGTGTCGTCGAACAGCGTGACCTCCTGCGAGACCACGGCCACCGCAGCCCGCAACGACGGGATGGTGAGGGCGCGCACGTCCTGCCCGTCGATGGTCACGCGGCCCCCGCCCACGTCGTAGAGGCGCGGCACCAGGTTGAGCAGCGAGGACTTGCCCGAGCCCGAGCGGCCGACGAGCGCCGTGGTCGAGCCCGCCGGCACCGTCAGGTCGATGCCCTCCAACGCGGGCGCGTCCTCGCGGTAGCGGAAGCGCACGGCCTCGTAGCGGATCTCCCCCGGCCCGGCGCTGAGCGGCACGGCGTCGGGCGCCTGGCGGATACGGGGGGCCTCGTCCATCAGGTCGAAGTAGCGCCGCAATGCGGCGGCCGCCTCCTGCAGGATCGCATTGAGGGTGCCGAGCGCGCGGGCGGGCTGGGCCGCGAGCAGCAGGGCGGCGACGTAGCCCGTGAAGTCGCCGACCGTGCGCTCGCCCGACATCACCCGCTGCCCGACCAGCATCAGGACGGCTGCGACCGCCAGTCCCCCGCCCACCTCCAGCAGCGGGTCGAGGCGCCCGCGGGCGTTGGCCGCCTTCATCTTCAGACGCCGGACCTCGTTCAGGGCGTCGCGGGCCCGGCCCTTGAGGTAGCCTTCCATGGCGTAGGTCTTGGCGACGCGCACGCCCTGGAGGCTCTCGGAGATCAGGCTCGCCATCGCCCCCATCTGCTCCTGCGTCGTGGTGGAGACGCGGCGCAGCTTCTTGCCGATCCGGCCGATGGGCCCCGCTACGAACGGCACGGTGACGGCGGCCACCAGGGTCAGCACCGGGTCCATCCAGATCAGGGCGGCCACGAGGCCGACCAGCATGGCCACGTCGCGCAGGAGCACGGTGGAGATCCGGGTCAGCGCCTCCTTGATGAAGGCGAAGTCGGTGGTGAATCGCTGGGTGAAGGCGGCCGGGCTCTCGCGGCCGAGCTGCGCCAGGTCGGCGTCGATCAGGTGGGCGTAGAGGGCGGCCTGCATGTCGGCCTCGACGCGGGTGACGACGCGGTTGGTCAGCACCGTCTGCCCGAACAGGCTGAAGCCCCGCACCGAGGTGACGAGGATCACCACCAGCGGCCCGTAGGCCAGCGCCGCCGAATCCTTGTGGTCGAAGGCGTCGAAGGCGGCCTTGATGAGCGCCGGGTAGAGTCCCGTGGACGCACCGACCAGGGCGATCAGGAGAAGCACAACCGCCAGCGTACCGCGGTGGGGCGAGAGCCACTCGCGCCAGACGCGCATCAGCAGCGGGATCGTGTCGCCCTTGAGGCGCGCCATGGGGTGTCCGCGTGTCCGGACGACGGGCCCGGCCCCCGTCGCCTCCGGGCGGCGGTCCGGCGGGTTTGCCGCCGCCAGCGCCGCGGATCAAGCGCGCTCACGGATCGGCCGGGTTTCGGTTCCCGATCCGATCGCGAACGGTCGCGCCTCGCGGTCCCGGACCGGTTCGTCGCACGATCCGTTCCATCGGCGCCGATCGGAAGCCAAGACGCGCCGCACCCCGGATCGAGACCAGGCGATCATGCCTGAGCCGACACGCGGCGGTCACTTCGTACGAACGTGTACGAAGCGGGACCAGGCCCTGGGCCGTGAGGTGGAGCGCTTGTATGGTCGGCGGACCACCGATTTTTACCGTCAGGCATCGGTGGCTGAGAGTGCCCTTTGCTCCCGCCTCAGCGCGAGGGCTCATGCATGCCGACCGGACCCGAACCTCGGTGGAATGCGGCTCTCCGGCGTCTCAGGCAGGTCCTGCTGGGCGACTTCGAGGCGGCCGATGCCATCGAACGATCCCGTGCGCGCGTTCGGGACGCACGCGATGCCCTCGAACGCTCGGCACCCCGATCCCGGTCCGTCGTCCAGGTCGCATCGCGGCCGATCATCGGCAGCGGTGACGAGGGACGCCGCTACTTCGTTCTCGTCCTGGACGCGAGCGGCATGGTGAGCACCCATACGATCCTGGCCTGCGATGACGAAGACGCCACGGCGCGGGCTCAGGCCCAAGCCGACAGGTGCGCGTTCGACGTATGGGACGGCTGGCGCTTCATCGGGCGTTTCGACCCATCGTCGCTTTGATGGGTCGGCGACAGTGCATCCTGCAAGCCCGGCCAAGCCTTCCGGCTCCGGACATCCCATCGCTCAGTTGATGCGTGTGCCGGGCTTGCTCTGGCGAGCGAGCCCGCGTCCGACGAGAAGCAGGGCCTCGCGAACGGCCGGGAGCGCGCGCTTGTCATCGCCTTCGGCGACGAGAGCGTGCGCGATCAACAAGTGGTCCGCGACCATGTCGAGGCTGGAGACGGGCATCGTCGAGAGATGCGGCGGCGGGGGCGTGAAGCTGCCGACGGTTCCATAGGCAACGAGCACGTCCGTGGCACTCGTCGCCATTTCGGTCATCGAGCCGAGATAGCCGAGAAACGTCCTGCCGGGCGGCCCGAAAGACGGGACGCCGCCCGCTCCGATCCAACGCGTCGCACCGTCGGCGCACTGGACCCGAAATCGGATGCTGAACGCAGCTTCATCGATCACAGCCTCCGAGAAGATGCTGCGGACGACCTGCCTGTCGTCCGCGTGGACCCTTTCCAGCCACCCGTTGCCAAAATATTCCTTGGGAGTCTGACCGGTATAATTTGTCCATTCCGGACAAAGATATTCGAACACGCCAGCAGAATTGGCCGCGAATATCATTTTTCGACTCGCAGAATGCGAAGCGAAACCAATAGCACGAATGTATTTTTTGATTCAAAAATATGAAATCTTTTCCGCGCCGCCCGATTCGGTCTGAAACGGCACGCATTTTCGGTGCATAGGCAGGCGGCTCGGGCGTCGAAGTGGACCGCGGCCGGAATTAGGATACCGCCCGGCGGATCGTCGACCCATTCAGGACGAAGGCGTCAGGCGCCGTCCGAAACGGATGGCGACCGGCTCCTCTCCGCCGTCTCGTCGGCAAGCCTGCGCAGCCGTCATGGCGGCATCGGGCTCCGGATCGTCCGAACGGCCCGTTCGAGGACGTGCCGCCCGGCCGCAGACGGACGATGATGCGTCCGACGCCGCGCGGCCCCGGATCAGCGCTCGTCGCGCGGCCCGTGGCGATGGTGCCCGTGGGCACGCATCGGCCGGGCGAGGATCAGGGCGCGGCGTTTCTGGTCGGGGTCGAGGGTGGCGTAGAGGGGAGCCGAGGCGTCGGCGAGCTTGCGCAGGGCCTCGCCGCGGGCGGTGGCCGCATCCGCCATGGCCCGCAGGGTGCCCGGCGCGTCGTCCACCATGCGCCCGCGGTCCCGCCGGGCCTCGCGCTGGTCGCGCCGCAGCCGCGACAGGTCGCGGATCGCGGTCTCGACCGGCGGCCACAGCTTCTCCTGGTCGGGGTTGAGGCCCAGGCCCGCATGCAGCGCGGCGATGCGCGCCTCGGCGAAGGCCACCCGGTCCTCGGGCGAGAGGTTGCTCCAGCGGCCGGGGCCACCGTGGCCGCCGCCCTCGTGCCAGTCCTTGGCCGCTGCCGCGCCGGCGAGGCCGAGGGCGGCGACGCCCGCGAGCAATAGACCTTTGGTGACGGATCGGGGCATGGGGGTCTCCATGGTTCGCGCCGAGGGGGGCGGCGACGGCCAGAACTGCCGAGGTTGCATATGGACGAGGTCGAATGGCGCCGCCCTGTCCGCCGCATGACATCCCATCCATGTCTCCGGCTTGTGTCTGTAACAATGTTACATTATCGAGACCGCGGATCGGGTTTGCGGGAGGTCGATGGTGGGGCGCCGGTACGTGTCGGAATCGTTCGGGCTCGCGGCGCGGCTCGTCCTGGCCTTCTGCGTGTCGGTCGGCCTCTGCGCCGCGGCCCGCGCCGAGGGCCCTTTGCGCGCGGTGGCGACCTTCTCGATCCTGGGAGACCTCGTGCGGCAGGTAGGCGGCCCGGACGTGCGCGTCACCGACCTCGTCGGGCCGGACGCCGACGCCCACGGCTACAGCCCGGCCCCGAGCGATTCCCGCACCCTCGCGCAGGCCGACCTCGTCTTCGTCAACGGCCTCGGCTTCGAGGGCTGGATCGACCGGCTGATAAAGGCCTCGGGCTCGAAGGCCCCGGTGGTGGTCGCCTCGACGGGCGTGGCGACGATCCCCGGCAATCCCGAGCACGACCACGATCACGACCGGTCCGGGGCGGACGGCGCCGGGCACGCGGCCGATCCCCATGCCTGGCAGAACGTCGCGAACGCGAAGGTCTACGTGGCCAACATCCGCGACGGGCTCGCCAAGGCCGACCCGGCCCATGCGGAGGCCTATGCCCGCAACGCCACCGCGTACATCGCCGAACTCGACCGCCTGGAGGCGGAGGTGCGCGCGACCATCGAGACGATTCCGCCCGAGCACCGGCGGATCATCACCACCCACGACGCCTTCGGCTATTTCAGCAGCGCCTACGGTCTGCGTTTCCTGGCGCCGCAGGGCGTCTCCACCGACAGCGAGGCGAGCCCCCGCGACGTGGCCCGGATCATCCGCCAGATTCGCCGGGACAAGGTGCCGGCGGTGTTCCTGGAGACGGTCAGCGACCCGCGCCTGATGCAGCAGATCGCCCGCGAGAGCGGCGCGCGCATCGGCGGCAAGGTATTCTCGGACGCCCTCTCCGGCCCGTCCGGCCCGGCACCGAGCTACGTCGCGATGATGCGCTCGAACCTGCGCGCGTTCGCCGCCGCGCTCGGACCGAGTCGGCCGACGCCCGGCGGCCCGGTCACTCGGTGAGCAAGGTCCGGGTCGCCGCGAGCTTGGACAGGGCGGTGCCGCGATAGGCCATGCGGCCGATATGGCCGACCGGCTCGTCGACGCAGGCCCAGATCTCGCCGCCGCAATCGCGGACCCAGCGGTCGCAGAAACCGTAATCCTCGCCGAGATAGGACCCGTCGATGTCCCGCTCCTGGGCGAAGCATTGCAGGACGCCTCCGGGGGGCGCGCCGAAGCGGGCATAGGATTTCGGGGTGTGGCCGAGCCACATGCCGGGCAGCGTCGTCCGCATCGTCTCCAGCACCGAACGCCGGATCAGCATGATCCCCGTGCCGACCCGCGTCGTGCGCATGAGGCCGCCCCGGACCTTGTAGGCTCTCTCGGGCCGCTCGAAATCCGCGATCGGCTCGTGCATCAGGTAGTTCTCGCCGACGAAGCTCAGCGAGCGCTCGAGGGCGTCCTGCGGGCTCCCCGTCAGCTTGGCGTTCGCGTGGAACTCGCGGGCGTCGAGGACCTTGGCCGGACAGATGACGCCGACGACGGGCTTGGCGGCCGCGATCATCTTCTCGATGAGTGCGGGCCGGAACTCCATGTCGGAATCGATGAACAGGAGGGCGTCGAACGTCGGGTCGTGCAGCACGACGCTCGCCAGCGTGTTGCGCTGCAGGAAGATCAGGGAGCCCATCGGCGTCGCGAGCCCGAAGACGATGCCCCGTCCGCGCAGCGCTTCGATCAGGCGCATGATCGAGCGCATGAACTCGATCTGCACGGTCCCGTCGTGCAATGGCGTTCCGATCAGGATTTTCACGCGCGGCTCCCGGGATCGGACCGGCTGGACAGGTCCGGCCGCGAGCGGCCATGCCACATCTTCGCTTGATAGTTAAGAGATTCGGCCCTTGCGCGGCAAACTCAATACTCGCAGTCCCGCTATTCAGAGCAGGCCGAGCTGCTTGTCCGCCGCAGGGCCATGGCTGCCCTTGGGTGCCTGGTCGGTCTTGACCTCAGCGCCCGAGACCAGCGCCTTGAAGACCGCGGCATCCGCGTAGGCCTGGACCTGGCTGGTGAAGCGGACGGGCGAGCACAGCACCGAGCGGGCGCGGGCATCGAACAGCGTCCAGAACCAGCGGCCCGCCGCGTCTTCGGTGATGTCGAACCGCATGTGCAACCCCTCGGTCGCCGGGCGTCCCGTCCTTGTACAGGAAACCAAGCGCGAGGGGTAAACGCGACAGGCGGATCAAGGGCTTAGCCCGGATTCCGGGGGAACGGTGCAGGCTTGTCCCCGCAATCACCGCTCTTCACATACCGCAATGCAGCAAGGCACGCGCATTCGCCGACGCGATGCCGGGCGGCGGCGTCATCCGCGTCGAGCGCGGCTCAGGAAGGAAGACCGGGATCAGACGGCGGCCAGTTTGGCTCGCTGGCGATACCGCGACTCGAACGGCAGGCCCCGATCCGCGAACTCGTCGGACCTCAGGAACACCAGGACGATCTCGTCGATCGGTTTCCCGACGTGATGCTGGAGATGGTAGCTCAACTCTTCCGGCCCCGGGTCTCGTGCCAGGAGCAGGCGAAAACAGGCCATGATGTCGAGAGAGGTCGCAAGATTGTCTGCGGCCATGACCTTCCCCGTTTCCTCCAGGCCGGTCTTGCCCTACGTCAGGGTGCAGCCGACGGACCGTTGTCCTTTTATAGACAGTCATCCTTTAACAGTCTGTTAACGATAACGAGAGGGACGGCGCCTGACTGTGCTGAAAATCCGGCCTCGATGCGTCCGCGCCACAGACCTTCCGCCGGCCTCCCGCTGCGCCGGACAAGGCAGAGCGCCAAGCCTGCCCGCGGGCATGACACAGCGTAAACCAAGGGTTAAGACGCCGGTTCTAGCTTGACCGTCACTGCGGAGGCCGTCCGGCCCGTCGTGGGCCGCCCGGGCCGAGGAGATCGCGTGCGTTGGGGGGCTGATCGCTGGCGCATCTATCGGCTCGTGGGGCGCGAGGTCGCGCGCACGATGCGCGCCGCCACGGCCCGGCTGACGGCACGGCCGGACATCCTGGCCCGCGTGCGCGTGACCGGCCTGGTGATCGCCCCCCACGACCTGCGCACCTCGGATTCCACCTTCGCCGACGACATCTATGCGGGCCTGTTCGTCTTCGCCGGCCGATCGCTGGCCGCCAGCGGCGGCTCGCCGTTCGACTACGCGCCCCCCTCGCCGGAATGGGCCGACGTGCTCTACGGCTTCGGCTGGTTGCGCCACCTGCGCGCCGCCGACACGGCGCTGGCCCGCGCCAACGCCCGCGCGTTCGTGGCCGACTTCATGGCGGGCCGTGGCGACGCGCACCTCGCCCGGCACACGCCGGTGGCCGCCCGCCGGCTGATCTCGTTCCTGTGCCAGTCGCCCCTGGTGCTGGAGGGGGCCGACCACGGCTTCTACCAGAGCTTTCTCAAGGCGTTGGCCCGTGGCGCGCAACAGCTGGAGCGCGACCTGCGCCGGGGCGTGCCACCGCAATGGCGGCTCAACGCGGCCGTAGCGCTCTGCTACGCGGGCCTGTGCTGCGAGGGCATCCAGCCGATCCTGCGCCGGGCCACCCGCGTGCTCTCGCGGGAACTCGACCGGCAGATCATGACGGATGGCGGCCACCGCTCCCGCGACCCGCGCTTCGCCATGGAACTGCTCCTCGACCTCCTGCCCCTGCGCCAGAGCTACCTCAGCCGCAGCGTCGAGCCGCCCGAGGCGCTGCTGCGCGCCATCGACCGGATGCTGCCGCTGCTGCGGCTCCTGCGCCATCCCGACACCTCCCTCAGCCACTTCAACGGCATGGGCGCGACGGCGGCCGACCACCTCGCCACGCTCCTGGTCTACGACGGCGCCCGCGCCCGGCCGATGATGCACGCGCCCAATTCCGGCTACGAGCGCCTGGAGGGCGGGCGGGTCGTCGTGGTGGCCGACGTGGGCGCGAGCCCGCCCCTGCCCTACTCCATCAATGCGGGGGCCGGCTGCCTCTCCTTCGAGATGTCGAGCGGCCCGCAGCGCATCGTGATCAATTGCGGCCTGCCCGCCAGCGGCCCGGAACTGCGGCGGCTGGCCCGTTCCACCGCCGCCCATTCCACGGCCTGCGTGGCCGACGCCTCCTCCTGCCGCTTCCTGGGCGGCGGCGGCTGGTGGGGCGAGCGCCTCGCGGCGGACTGGCTTGTCCGGCGCCTCGGCCCCGTGGTCCTGCGCGGCCCGGCCGCGGTGGAGGCCGAGCGCCTGGAGGAGGAGGCCAGCCTGGTGCTCGCCGCCCGGCACGACGGCTACGCCCGCGAGTTCGGCCTCATTCACGAACGCCGCTGGCAGCTTGCCGGCACGGGCGCACGCCTCGACGGCCAGGACGCCTTCCTGCGCGCGCCCCAGACGAAGGCGCGCCTGCGCGGGCGCGACGTGGCGATCCGCTTCCACCTGCATCCGGCCATCGCCGTGCGCGGCGTGCCCGAGGGCCTGGAACTCGCCTCGGCGCTGGGCGAGGTCTGGCAGTTCCGTGCGGAGGGGGCGGACATCGCCATCGAGGAGAGCGTCTACTTCGCCGGGCTGACCGGCGCGCGGCGCACGGACCAGATCGTGCTGCACCTGCGGGTGGCCGACGATGCCCAGGTGCGCTGGTCGTTCGAGCGGCTGAGTTCGGCGCCCTCACGTAGGGACGCCGCCGCGGACGCTCCTGCGACCTGAGTTGCGGCTTCGACAACGGTCGGACGCCGCTTTTGCGGTGTCAGGGCGCGAAGAGCGCCCCGCGAAGCGGGTTTTTCGGGACGAACGTCCCGGAAAACGCAAAAGCGGAGCGGAAGCCTGAGCCCGCGGATGCGAGCGCCGGCGATTGAAGCCAGGCAAAAAACCAGGGTGATCGCTCGCGAGCGATCACCCTGGCCCGGCTGGCCCCATCCATGCTACCGCGCGGGCGTCCCGTCCGTCAGAACCACAAGTCCGTCGATGTCGCATGATCAGGTGCGGATCTCCCGCGCGCTCCTCTCCGTGTCCGACAAGACCGGCCTCGTCGACTTCGCCCGCGCGCTGGCGGAACGGGGCATCGCCCTGGTCTCGACGGGCGGCACCCACCGCACCTTGCGCGAGGCGGGGCTGCCGGTCGCGGAGGTCGCCGACCTGACCGGCTTTCCGGAGATGATGGACGGCCGGGTCAAGACCCTGCATCCGGGGGTGCACGGGGGCCTGCTCGCCATCCGCGACAACCCCGAGCACCAGGCGGCGCTGGCCGCCCACGGCATCCAGACGATCGACCTGCTCGTGGTCAACCTCTACCCGTTCGAGGCAACGATCGGTGCGGACAGGCCCGAGGCCGATTGCATCGAGAACATCGATGTCGGCGGCCCGGCGATGATCCGCGGGGCGGCCAAGAACCACGCGGACGTCGCCGTGGTGACGGACGTGTCCGACTACGCCGCGATCCTGGCCGAACTCGCCGCGAACCAGGGCACGATCGGGACCGCCACGCGCAAGGCCCTGGCGCAGAAGGCCTTCGCCCGCACCGCCGCCTACGACGCGGCCATCGCCAACTGGCTGACCGGGCGCTTGGACGAGGCCGGGCCGGCCCCGTTCCGCGCCTTCGGCGGCAGCCTGGCGCAGGGCCTGCGCTACGGCGAGAACCCGCACCAGCGGGCCGCCTTCTACCGCACGCCGGGGCCGGCGCGGCCGGGGGTGGCCACCGCGCGCCAGCTCCAGGGCAAGGAACTCTCCTACAACAACTTCAACGACACCGACGCCGCCTACGAGTGCGTCGCCGAGTTCGATCCGGCCCGCACGGGCGCCGTCGCCATCGTCAAGCACGCCAACCCCTGCGGCGTGGCCGAGGCCGCGACCCTGACCGAGGCCTACGAGCGGGCGCTGGCCTGCGACCCCACCTCGGCCTTCGGCGGGATCGTCGCCCTCAACCGCCCCCTCGACGCCGAGGCGGCGCGCCGGATCGTGGAGATTTTCACCGAAGTCATCATCGCGCCTGACGCCTCGGAGGAGGCGAGAGCCATCGTGGCGGGAAAGAAGAACCTGCGCCTGCTGCTGACCGGCGGCCTGCCCGATCCGCGCGCGCCGGGCGAGACGGTGCGGACCCTGGCCGGCGGCCTGCTGGTCCAGGGCCGGGATGCGGCCACCGTCGACGACATGACCCTGACGGTGGTGACGAAGCGGACGCCGAGCGAGGCGGAATACGCCGACCTGCGCTTCGCGTACCGGGTCGCCAAGCACGTCAAGTCGAACGCCATCGTCTACGCCAAGGCCGGGGCCACGGTCGGCATCGGTGCCGGGCAGATGTCGCGGGTCGATTCCTCGCGCATCGCCGCCTGGAAGGCCGCGGAGGGCGCGGCGCGGCTCGGTGTCTCCGAGAGCCTCGCCAAGGGCGCGGTGGTGGCCTCGGACGCGTTCTTCCCCTTCGCGGACGGGCTGCTGGCCGCCGCCGAGGCCGGCGCCACCGCGGTGATCCAGCCCGGCGGCTCGATGCGCGACGACGCCGTGATCGCGGCCGCCGACGCGGCGGGGCTGGCCATGGTCTTCACCGGCATCCGCCACTTCCGGCATTGAGAGTTCGCTCGCCGTCTCGGCCCCGATCGATCCCCCCGTCCTGACAGGCTGTGAGTCGAACGGCTGCGCGGAGAGTTCAGGTGAGGTCGTGTGGTCGGTTCGTCATGGGCAGGGGTGTCTGGCGGCGCGGTAGGCCGGCCCGTGGTCTCGACGGCCCTCGCCCGTGCGGTGGTCGGCCGGCTCTGGCGAGGGCTTCCGTGCGCAGCCTGCGTTCCCTCGGGATGTCCATGGCGCGGGCGAAGCCGGTCATCCAGGCCGCGAGCTTGCGCAGGCGGGCATGGACGAGTTCGCAGCGCCGGCGGCGCCGACTGATCTCCATGGCCGGGACGCTCGGCTTCGACCGCCTGTCGCAGGCATGCCGGGCCTTGCAGGACGCCTGCGCCGCGGGGCGCCGCGCCGCCTCGCGCCCCGCGCGGGAGGCCGGCGATGCGGTCAGGCGGTGGCGGCCTGCGGTCTGAACGCCATGCGCGGCGCGTCGAGAGGCCTGCGGCCGGGCATCGGTCTGGAGAAGGGCCGGCGGGGTGAAGGATCGGCCGCGGGCCTCTCATCCTCCTAGCCGCTGGATAAGTCTCCGTTCCGGAACGCGTTTCCCCTCCCCCTTGTGGCTACGGCCTACACAGGTTTTACAATTCAGTCCGGGGGCCGGTCATAGCGCGCGTTCCTCTCCCCTCTGCGGGCTACCGGATTCACACATTTGCGTAGGGGAACTGGAGAGGTCCGTCCGAAACGCTGGGCGGCCCCCTCTC